>JANPGL010000770.1:0-21190 GCA_031423915.1 Actinomycetes bacterium
CCTCCAAGACCGGTCTGGCGCTGGCGCTGGAGCTGACCGATCTGGGCTGCCGCCTCGAGGCGCAACGGTACCGTCGTCTCCACGCTGGATCTTCGGAGTCCGAGGTCGAGGCGCACACTCAGCGGTGGCTCTTCCAGCGGCCCGGCGCGCCCACGACGTGACCGATCTCGAACGGTCGCTCTCCGCTTCGTGGCGGACCTCGAATCGATGGGTGCACGACCTGCTCGGTCGGGGCTACCGGGTGCTGGCCATCGTCGAGCAACAGGCGACGTCTCGCCTCGCCACGGTTCGACTCACGCGGGCCTCGGTGGACGCCGGGTCGTCACCGTCCGATCGGCCTCGCACCTGGAGTCGCATCGTCGACCTCCGGTCGCCCGTCGTTCCGATCGTACGACGCCTGTCGTGGGCATCCCGTTCCATCTCGGTCCGACGTAGCGTCGGTGTCGTGGCGGTCGACATCGACGACGTGCGGCGGCTGGCGGCGCCCCTGCCCCGGGCCTACGAGGTGCTCGTGCGCGACCGGGTGAAGTTCCGGGTCGGGCGCATCGTGTGGCTGGCGTTCTCGCGCGACGAGACCCTGCTGGGGTTCGCCTTCCCGAAGGACGAGCGCGACGCACTGGTGGCCTCGGAGCCGCAGAAGTTCCTGCTGCCGAAGGTCGGCGACCTCCGGTTCAACTGGGTCGTCGTGCGGCTGGCGGCGATCGAGCTCGACGAGCTGACCGAGATCGTCCACGACGCCTGGCGCCTGGTCGTCCCCAAGCGCGTCGCCCGGGAGCACCTCGGCGGCTGACGGCCGCCGTCAGTCCTCGATGACGTCCAGGCCCTGCTCACGCAGGCGCGCCAGGTTGTCGAGCATCCCCTGCAGCACCCCGGGCGGGTGACCCTGCCAGTCCGCCACCTCGCCCACGACCCGCAGCGGGTGGCGGGAGCGGTACGACTGGGTGACGTTGCCCGGGAAGCGCTTGTTCGTCACGTTGGGGTCGTCCTCGAAGGGGCCCAGCGGCTCGACCACGTAGACGTGCCCGGCACCCACGGGGCCTCGCCGTCGGCCACGGCGTCAGCGCGTGCGGAACTGCATCTGGGCGCCGCCGGGGTCGCCGCCCCCGCCGCCCTTGCGAGCGGGGACCTCGACCGTGGCGGTGTCGCCCTCTTCGGTCACGGTGAAGGCGGGGACGCCGCACCACGCCGGGGGCCCCGAATGCGCGCCGGTGCGCACGTCGAAGCTCGTGCCGTGCAACGGGCACACGATCTGGTACCCGTTCAGCAGCCCGTCCGACAGCGTCGTCTCGGCGTGGCTGCACAGGTCTTCGAGCGCGTAGAGCACGCCCTGGACCCGGCACACCATCACCTCGAAGTCGCCGGCCTTGCAGGTCTCGACCTCACCATCGGGGAGCTTCGACAGGTCGCCGATCTCCACCTTCACCGTGTCCGACAACGTCCTAGCCCTCCAGGCCCATCATGCGGTTGAGGTTGTCGTGGAAGAAGCGGATGCGATGCTCCTGGGTGGGGATGTACTCGCCCCGGAAGCCACGTGACTTCAGGCCCGCCTGCTGCGTCGACCAGATGGCGACGTCCTGGTCGATGCCCGGGCCCACCGACACCTCGCCGACCCCACCGCGCTGGTGCTCGGCCTGGTGATCGACCGACACCCAGTCGCGCATCGAGTTCGAGAAGTACTCGGTGACACCCTGCGGGAACTTCGTCAGGTACCACATGTCGAACTCGCACATGTTGGGGTCGCCGTTCGGGTGCGGGCGGCCCATGAGGAAGATGCAGCCGTCCGGCTTCATCGAGAACGACACGTTCGGGAAGCCCGTGTAGTGATAGTGGTCGGTGAGCTGCTCGTCGCTGTAGCGGCTGAAGTCGTAGCCCTTGGACGCGCCGAGCTCCCGCTTGCGCTGCTGCAGCGCAGCGCGCAGGCCCGGCAGGTTCTCACGGTACGGCTCGGCGTCGAACTCCCAGAACTTGAACTCCTGATCGAGCGAGGCGAACGTGCGGTCGGCCTTGCCCTGGTACTGGGGGCCGGGGCCACCGCCGGGCATCAGCATGCGGGAGTGCATCGACGGGTACATGTCGAACTGGCAGCCCGTGTAGTGCTCGTTGAGCGCCCACAGGGACTGGGGGTGCACGTAGGGCAGGTGGTAGCTCTCGTTGAAGTTGTCCTGGATGCACTTCCAGTTGAAGTTGCCCTCCAGCGTCACCCAGTGGGTGCGCTTCATCGTCTCCATCTCGTAGCAGTCGAGGTGGTCGGCGATGGGGTTCAGGTACTCGCGCAGGCTCTGGGTGCAGCTCTCGTCCATGTTGATCCAGACGAAGCCACCCCACGTGTCGCACGGGATCTCGGCCAGGTTGCGCTTCCCGCACGGCGTGCCCTGCGGGAAGTCCTCTTCGCAGTAGACCCACTTGAGCTCGCCGTCGTTGGCGAAGCGCCAGCCGTGGTACGCGCACTGGAACTCGCCGGTCGACAGCGAGCCCCGCTCGGCGTGCACCAGACGGTTCCCGCGGTGCTGGCACACGTTGTAGAAGGCGCGGATGCGGAGATCGTCGCCCTTGGAGATGAGGATCGACTCGGAGCCGATCTGCACCGTGAGGTAGTCGCCCGGGTTGACCAGCTGGTCGGCGCGCCCGGCGATCTGCCACACCTTCGTCCACATCTTCTCCCACTCGAGCGCAGCGAACTCGCGGCTCGAGTAGCGCTCGCCCGTGATCGGGATGTTGCCCAGGACGGGCTCGGGTGCCTTGTCGCGCGGGATACCCCCGCGCAGCTCCGGACGCTCGACGATGTCAGTCATGGCGATCCCCATTTCACCTGTCCCGGCGCGCGGCCGAGGAACCATCACCGACGTTATACAACAACCGTGAGGTCTCGGCTAGTGGACAGCCGGTCCAGTCAGGCGAGGGCGGCGCCGATGGCCTTCACGCCCGCGGCGAACGCCGCGGCCCCGGCGCCATCGAGCACCGAGAAGGCGGGCAGGGCGAGCTTGTCGGTCACCGCCTCGGCCGCGGCCATAGCGGCCCGGTCGTCGTCGGTCACGGCGGGGGCCGCCGCCTCGTCGTACCCGAACGTCTTGTAGTCGTTCGGGCGCTTGATGAGGTGCGCCTTCTCCGCGGTGAGGCCCTGGGCGATCACGGCGACCAGGTGCTGGCTGCCGCGCAGCTCGCGCAGCACGGTCACCAGCTGGAAGGCGCGGGCGGCGTCGTCGTCGGCCAACGGCTCGGCGGCGAGGCCGGCGAACAGCGCCAGGCCGGCCGGGTCGGCGGCAGCCATCACGGCCCGGGCCGCCTCGTTGAACGCGCCCAGTCCCTCGACGGCGCCGAGCTTGGCCCGGCCGTGCTCGGCGGCGCACTCGTGGTACCGGCGGGCGGCATCGCGCGGGGCGATCTTTTCCTTGGCGCCGTTCCACATCTTGGCCACCACCGCGGGCGCGAAGTACCCGAACGCCGACTGCACGACCGGGGCCTCCACATCACCGAGCACGCCGCCGCGACCGATGAAGTACCACTGCATGCCGTTCAGTCCGAGCGCCTTGCCTGCCCCGAGCGTCTCGGGCGTGAAGTAGAACGACGAGCCGATCGAGCCGATCGGACCGCTGGTGGCCTGGACCAGGTCGCCGGGAGTCATGTCGCTGGGAGTCATGGTGCCGGACTGTAGGCGCCCGCGGAGCGGCCTCCGAAACGTCGCGCCCCTTGCGTTATGGTCGCCGGGTGGCGCCCCCGGGGCGGCGCCGACGAACGAGGGGGACGCCGTGAACAACAAGGTCTGCGAGCTGCTGGGGATCGAGTTCCCGATCCTGGCGTTCACGCACTGCCGAGACGTCGTCGCCGCCGTCACCAAGGCGGGTGGCATGGGCATCCTGGGCGCCGCCGCGCTCACGCCCGAGGAGCTCGACATCGACCTGAAGTGGATCGCCGAGCAGGTGGGCGACAAGCCGTTCGGCGTCGACATCATCGTTCCCGCCAAGTACGTCGGCAAGGACGAGGGCGGCGTGTCGCGCACCGAGCTGCGAGAGCGCATCCCCCAGGCACACAGGGACTTCGTGGCCGACATCATGAAGCGGTACGACGTGCCGGAGCTGCCGGCCGACGACGACCGCCCGCGCCGGGGCGGCGGCGAGGCCGCGCCGATGTCGTACGACCAGGCGGCCGGCCTCATGGACATCGCCTTCGCCCATCCGATCAGCCTGATCGTGAACGCGCTCGGCACCCCGCCGCCCGACATGATGGAGCGGGCCAAGGCCCACGGCGTGAAGACCGCGGCGCTGGCCGGCAAGGCGTCGCACGCGGTGCGCCACGTGGCGGCCGGCGTCGACCTGATCATCGCCCAGGGCTCCGAGGCAGGCGGCCACACCGGCGAGATCGGCACCATGGTGCTCATCCCCGAGATCGTCGATGCCGTGGCCCCCGTGCCCGTGCTGGGCGCGGGCGGCATCGGTTCGGGCCGGCAGATGGCCGCGGCGCTGGCGCTCGGGGCCGACGGCGTGTGGTGCGGGTCGATCTGGCTGACGACCGAAGAGGCCGAGACGCACCCGCTCGTGAAGGAGAAGTTCCTCGCCGCCACCTCCAGCGACACGCTTCGCTCGCGATCGAAGACCGGCAAGCCGGCGCGTCAGCTGCGCAGCGCCTGGACGGAGGAGTGGGACTCGCCCGCGTCGCCCGGTCCGCTGCCCATGCCGCTGCAGCCCATCCTCATCGGCGAGGCCCAGGTGCGCATCGACCGCGCCGCCAAGGACATGAACTCGGGCGCCGGGAAACTGGCCAACTACTTCGTCGGGCAGATCGTCGGCTCGATGAACGAGGTGAAGCCGGCGAGCCGCGTCGTGCTGGAGATGGTCGAGGGCTTCATCGACTCGATGGAGCGGCTCCAGACGATGATGGAGTGAGAGACTGGCGCCGTCGTGCGCATCAGTGAGATCTCCTTCGTCGACCTCATGACGCTCGACACCCGCGGTCCCGACACCTACGTGGGCGTGGCCGTCGAGTACCCATGGGGCGGGCGGTTGTTCGGCGGTCAGGTGCTGGCCCAGGGCCTGCGGGCGTCGATGCGCACCGTCGACGGCGACCGGCCCGTGCACTCCATGCACGCCTACTTCATCCGGCCGGGCAGCCCCGACGAGCCGATCCGGTTCGAGGTCGAACGGCTGCGCGACGGCCGCTCGTTCGCCACGCGCCAGGTGGTGGCCCGCCAGTCGTCGGGCGCCATCTTGAACCTGTCGGTGTCGTTCCAGACACCCGAGCCCGAAGCCGACGTGCAGATCGTGCGCCTGCCCAACGCCATGCCGTCGCCCGACGACCCGGTGCTCGAGCAGACCGGGTGGGGCCGCATGCTCGACCGGCGCGCCGTGCCGAGCCGACACGGCTGGGCGGCGCACTGGATCCGCCTGCTCCAGGACATCGGCGACGACCCCGAGCTGCAGGCATGCGCACTGGCCTTCGTGTCCGATGCCGCGCCGACCTCCGCGGCGCGGTCCAGCCATCCCGAGGCCTCCGGCACGTCGAAGGACCGCCCGCTGTTCATGGGGGCCAGCCTCGATCACTCGGTCTGGTTCCACCGACCGACGCGGGCCCAGGACTGGCACTGGTTCGACATGGACTCGCACGGCCTGGTGGGCGGGCGCGGGCTCGTGACCGGCAACGTGCTGCGCGCCGACGGTGTGCACGTGGCCACCGTGGCCCAGGAGGTCCTCCTGCGCCGCCGCCGAGACGGCTCGACCCCGGTACCCTCGCAGACGTGAGCGAGATCGACTGGCGCCGTCACGGCTTCGTCCGCGTGGCGGCCGCCGCCCCGCCGGTGCATCTGGCCGACCCGGCGGCCAACGCCGTGGAGATCGCCACGTGGGCCGAGCGCCTCGGGGCCGACGGCGCCGCGCTGGTGGTGTTCCCCGAGCTGGCCCTCACGGGGTACACGTGCGAGGACCTGTTCCTGTCGGCCGACCTGCTGGCCCGCACCGAGGCGGCGCTCGTCGAGCTGGCCCGCCTGACGGCCGGACTCGACGCAGTCCTGGTCGTCGGTACCCCGTTGCGGGTCGTCGACGGCCGCCGCTACAACGCCGCCGTCGTGCTGCACCGCGGCCGAGTCCACGGCGCGGTGCCCAAGACGCACCTGCCGAACAACGCCGAGTTCTACGAGCGCCGCTGGTTCACCCCCGGGGGCGACGTCGATGCGACGCTCGCCCTGCCGGGTCTGGACCCGTTCCGGCTCCACCGCCGCCAGCTGTTCCGGCTCGGGTCGTTCCTGCTGGGCGTGGAGATCTGCGAGGACCTGTGGGCGCCCGACCCGCCGTCGACCCAGCTGGCGCTGGCCGGCGCGCTGGTGATCGCCAACCCGAGCGGGTCGAACGAGCTGGTGGCCAAAGCCGACTACCGCCGCGACCTGATCCGCCAGCAGGCCGCCCGGCTCCACTGCGCCTACGTGTATGCCGGCAGCGGGCCGACCGAGTCGACGAAGGACCTCGTGTTCGGCGGCCACGACCTGGTGGTCGAGAACGGGACGCTGCTCGACGAGAGCGACCGCTTCCGCTTCGAAGGCTCCGACGCCGCGGCCGACGTCGACGTCGAGAAGCTCGCCAACGAGCGGGCCCGCAACATCACGTGGTCGACGTCGCCCGTGCCCGCAGGCTTCGCCGTCGTCGACGTCGACGACCAGCTGCCGGCGCTCCCGCGGCTGCGCCGCTTCTTCGAACGCGATCCGTTCGTGCCCGACGACCCGGCCACCGTGAACGACCGGGCGAGGGAGATCCTGGCCATCCAGTCGACCGCGCTCGCCCGCCGGGCGATGGCGGTCGGTACGCAACGGTTGGTGATCGGCGTGTCGGGCGGGCTCGACTCGACGCTGGCACTGGTGGTCGCCCTCGAGGCGACCAGGCGGCTCGGTCGCGACCCCGACATGATCCTGGGGATCACCATGCCGGGGCCGGGCACCACGACCCTGACGCGCACGGCGGCCGACGAGCTGATGGCCGGCCTCGGCGTGGCCACGCGCACCATCCCCATCGGGCCCGCCGTGGCCCAGCACCTGGCCGACATCGGCCAACCCGACGGGCTGCACGACGTCACGTTCGAGAACGCCCAGGCCCGCGAGCGCACGCAGATCCTGTTCGATGTGGCCAACCAGGTCCGCGGCCTCGTGGTCGGTACCGGTGACCTGAGCGAGCTGGCGCTCGGCTGGTGCACGTACAACGCCGATCACATGTCGAACTACGGCGTGAACGCCTCGGTGCCGAAGTCGCTCGTACGCCACCTGGTCGGCTGGTACGCCGACAACGTCGCCACCACCGCGGTGGCCAAGGTGCTGCACGGTGTGCTCGAGATCCCGGTGTCACCCGAGCTGCTACCGCCCGACGCCGACGGCAACATCGTGCAGGCCACCGAGGAGGTGGTGGGCCCCTACGAGCTCCACGACTTCTTCCTCTACCACTGGTTGCGCAACGGCTTCGGGGCACCCAAGGTGGAGGCGCTGGCCCGCCACGCCTTCGCCGGCGCGTACGACGACGCCACGATCCGCGCCTGGTTCATCGTGTTCCTGCAGCGGTTCCACCGCCAGCAGTTCAAGCGCACGACGCTGCCGGCGGGGCCCAAGGTCGGCTCCGTGAGCGTGTCGCCGCGCGGCGACCTGCGCATGCCCGACGAGGTCGACCCATCGTCGATCATCGACGGCCTCGAACCCCTGTGAGCCCGGCGATGCCTTGGTCGCCGACCGAGGACAGCAACCGGCGGATGCTGCGCGCCCGCGACGCCATGGACCGCGACTTCGCCCGCCCGCTCGACGTCGCGTCGCTCGCCGCGCTGGCCTGCGTGGCCGAGTCGACGTTCATCCGCTCGTTCCGGGCCACGTTCGGCGAGACACCCCACCGCTACCTGCAGCGCCGCCGGATCGAACGGGCCATGCACCTGCTGCGCACGACCGACACCACGGTCACGGACGTGTGCATGGCCTGCGGGTTCTCGAGCCTCGGCACGTTCAGCCGCACGTTCCACGCCATCGTCGGGTCGTCGCCGAGCGAGTTCCGCGGCCAGGGCGCGCCGCCCGACGTGCCGACCTGCTTCGTGCGGGCGTGGACGCGGCCGAGCAGTTTCGGAGAAGCCCCGGCCGCGTCCGTTCCGTAGGTTGGACTCCATGTTCAACACCATCAGCCGGTCCCAGCTGTACGTCCTCGACCAGGACGCCGCGCTCGCCTTCTACCGGGACACGCTCGGCATGCAGGTCGCCGCCGACGTCGACCTCGGGTTCATGCGCTGGCTCACCGTGTGCGTTCCCGGCGACCCCGCCCACGAGATCCTGCTGGAGAAGCCGGGCCCCCCGTCCATGGACGAGCACACCGCCACCCAGGTGCGCGAGCTCCTCACCAAGGGAGCGGCCGGCGGCTCGTTGTTCCTCACGACCGACGACGCCCGGGCCACGTTCGAGACGCTGCGGGCCCGCGGCGTGGAGATGACCGACGAGCCGACCGAGCGCCCGTACGGCATCGACTTCGGGGCACGGGACCCGTTCGGCAACGCCATCCGGATCGGGCAGATGTTCTCGACGGGATCCTGAGCCTGGCTCAGTGGACCGCGGGGACCGGCCCGCATACCATGCTGGCTACCGACCGGTAACAAAGGCGACGCCGGTCCCAGCGAGACGAGGTGCGTCATGGCGTTCACGGTCGACCCGGAGAAGTTCCGCTTCGCCGAACCGCTCCACGCCGGGGTGGCCGGCAAGCGGGTGCTCATCACCGGCGCGGGCAAGGACGGCGGGCTCGGCCAGGCCTTCGCACTGGCCGCCGGGCTCAACGGTGCCGCCGCCGTGGGCGTGCACTTCCACAGCTCGTACGCCGACGGCTTCGACCTGGTGGCCGCGCTGCAGGACGCGGGCGTCCCGGCGTTCCCCCTCCAGGCCGACGTCACCAACTTCCGCGACCTGTGGGGCAGCCGCAGCTACGTCATCGAGCAGTTCGGGGGCCTGCCGCCGAACCTGGTGGTGTGCAACTCGGGCCTCACCGAGAAGGGCTACAGCTTCGGCCGCGCCCTGCGCGAGATCGACGGCGAGTCGCGCGCCCAGCGGCGCGCCCGCGTGCGCCAGAGCTTCATCGAGAACCTCACCGAGTCGCAGGCGGTGCTCGGCACGAAGATCGACGGCTTCCTCGCCACCACCCACCTGTGGGCCGGCGAGGCGGTCTACGCCGACGAGCCGCTGCGCGTCGTGTACGTCAGCTCGCGCCAGGCCATCGACCCGGGTCCCTCGGTGCCCGGCTACGCCGTGAGCAACTGGGCCGTGCTCCAGCTGCCCGACGTGCTGGCGGTGAACCTGGGCAAGCTGGCGAACCTGGTGAGCGCCACGTCGATCCTGCTGCCGTTCGTGCGCACGGGCATGACCGGCGACTACGCCGACAACGCCAAGGTGTTCGGCCGCTGGCAGCCGCGCATGCTCGAGACGCACGAGGCGGCGGAAGCGTTCCTGCAGCTCCTCCAGCAGCCGGCCGAGTCGACCGCGCGCGGCATGTACGAGCTGATGGTCGACGCCGCCGACGGAGCCGACGGTGTCGACGTGACGTGGAAGCAGGTCCACCTCGACCTGCGCGAGGAGCCCCTCGACTGGAGCGCCACGACGCCGCTGCGCTACTCGTGACGTCGCGCTCGGACGGACCTACAGTGCCCGTCCGAGCAAGGGAGCCGCGAGTGCGACGCATGTTCCTCAACGGGACCGCCATGGCCGGGCAGCAGGATCACCACGCCATCGCCAGCGCCCGCCTCGTCGGCGCGGGCCGCACGGCGCCGCGCTACCGGTTCCTGGCCGTGCGCGACGAGTTCCCCGGGCTCGTGCCGGTGGACGAAGGCGGTGGAACGATCGACGGCGAGGTGTACGAGCTGACCGAGGACGTCCTGTTCGGGTCGCTGCTCCCGCAGGAGCCCGCCGAGCTCGAGCTCGGCACGGTCGAGCTCGACGACGGGACCGTGGTCCACGCCATGCAGCTTCAACCCGATCGGCTCCAGCCGGGCGACCGGGTGGTCGACATCACCGAGCTCGGCGGGTGGCGGGCCTACCAGGCGCACCTCGCGGAACGGCCGGTCGGGCTCGGCCCCGGCCCCGGCCCCGGCATCGGCGCCCCGCCGACCTGCACCGTGCTCGGTGACGCCGACGGCACCGACGACGTGCTGACCCCCGAGGCGCTGGCGCTCGTCGCGGTGATGAGCCGCGTGCACGACCACACGCGCCGCGGTCTGCTCGAACGGCGGGCCGAACGCGCCGGTCGCTTCGCCGCCGGGACGCGGCCCGGCCTGTCGCCCGACACGGCCTGGATCCGCGCCGGTGACTGGCAGGTGCGCCCCGCGCCTGCCGACCTCGCCGATCGCCGTTGCGAGATCACCGGACCGTCCGAACGCAAGATGATGATCGGCGCGCTCAACTCGGGCGCACGTGTGTTCATGGCCGACATCGAGGACTCGCTGTCGCCCGGCTGGGCCAACGTCGTCGACGCCCAGCGCAACATCCGCGCCGTGGCCGACCGCACGATCACGTTCACGCGCCCCGACGGCACGGTCGACCGGCTGGACGCCACCATCGGCACCCTGTGCGTGCGGCCTCGCGGCCTGCACATGGTCGAGCGTCACGTGACGGTCGACGGGCGCGCGCCCGGTGCCTCGCTGTTCGACGTGACGCTGGCGGCGTTCCATTCGGCGGCCCGCTTCGCCGCCCGGGGCAGCGGCTTGTACCTGTACCTGCCCAAGCTCGAGAGCCACCACGAAGCCGAGTGGTGGGACGCGGTGCTCGCCGACCTGGAGCGGCGCCTGGCGCTGCCGTACGCCAGCATCCGCGTGACCGTGCTCATCGAGACCATCCTCGCCTCGCACGAGATGGAGGAGATCCTCTACGCCCTGCGCGACCGCGTGGTGGGCCTCAACGCCGGCCGCTGGGACTACATCTTCTCGGTCATCAAGAAGTTCGGCCACGACCCGGCCCACGTGCTGCCCGACCGCAGCCAGGTGACGATGACCGTGCCGTTCATGGCCGCCTACGCCGAGCGGCTCGTCGCCGTGTGCCACGCCCGCGGCGCCCACGCCATCGGCGGCATGTCGGCCTTCATCCCGAACCGCCGCAAGCCCGAGGTGACCGAGCGAGCGCTGGCCGCCGTGCGTGCCGACAAGGAGCGTGAGGCCGGGCTCGGCTACGACGGCACCTGGGTGGCCCACCCCGACCTCGTGCCCGTGGCCACCGACGTGTTCGACCGCGTCCTCGGCGCGGCGCCGAACCAGCTGGGTGTACGCCCGGCCGTACCCGACGACGTCGGGCCCCTGCTCGACACCGCCATCCCCGGCGGCGCCGTCACGGCCGCCGGCCTGCGCAACAACGTGAGCGTGGCGCTCCAGTACCTGGAGGCATGGCTGGCCGGGCGCGGCGCCGTGGCCATCTTCGACCTGATGGAGGACGCCGCCACCGCCGAGATCTCGCGCAGCCAGCTGTGGCAGTGGATCAGGCACGGCACCGCGCTCGCCGACGGCACCGTGGTGACGGCATCGCTGGTCGAGTCCGAGCTCGACGCCGAGGTGGCCCGGCTGGTCGCCGAGGGCCTCGACGGGGAACGTCTCCGCGTGGCGACCGACCTCGTGCGCCAGGTGGCGCTGGCGGACGCGCTACCCGACTTCCTCACGCTCGTCGCAGAGCGTCACCTGGCCTGACGTCGTTCAGGCCACAGGTCGGGGACGCGTCGGTACCAGCGCCCAGCGCAGCCCGGCCACGAGCACCTGGCCGGCGGGACGGACGGCGAAGGTCTCGGCCAGCGGCAGCCACGGCAGGCGCAGCGGTCGGCGCGCCCACCTGGGCAGCAGCCCGATGGCCGCCGCGCCGAGGACGGCGTAGGGGCCGACGGCGAGGGGCGGCAGCGGCGGCGTCAGCAGGAACCTGGCCGCCTCGCGTGCGGCCGGCGTGCCGGCCAGCTCGTGGCGGTACGAGCCGATGGTGCGCTTCAGCGACGCCACGTCGCGCGGCGGATCGGGCACGCCCAGCTCGCGGGCGATGCGGGCCATGTCCTCCACGTAACGGTCGCGCTGGCGCGAGCCCAGGCGCTCGGCGCCATAACGGTCGTGGGCGGCCAAGAAGCTGTCGACCTCGGCCACGTGCACCCATCGCAACAGGTGCGGATCGCTGGCCGAGTACGGACGACCGTCGGGAGCGACGCCGCGCACGCGGGTGTGCACCCGGCGCACCGTGGCGCAGGCCTTCACGGCCTGCTCCTCCGTGCCGAACGTGGTAGCGGACAGGAAGCCGGCCGTTCGTTGCAGCCGACCCCACGGGTCGGCCCGGTAGTCGGAGTGCTCGGCCACCCCCGCCATGGCCAGCGGGTGGAGGCTCTGCAGCAGGATGGCCCGCAGCCCTCCCACGAACATCGACACGTCGCCGTGCACCCGGTAGATCGGGCTGCCCTCCACGAACCAGCGGGGCCCGGGGGCGTCGAACAGCTCACGCTGTCGCTCGGCTCCGCCCGGGCCCGCAACGCGGTCCCGTACGGCACCGGAGATGAGCTCGCGCATCCGATCCATGGGACCAGCATGCCCCCGCCCGGGCTGTGTCCCACCGTTGGAGGCCTGTGGCATCGTTGACGCATGGCCGAACGCAGCCCCGATTCGCTCCAGCGCTTCCTCGACGGGGTCTACCCGTACCGACGCGAGTACGAGACCTTCCGGCGCCTGCCGATCGAGGGCCGCGACCCCGCCCAGGTCCTGGCCGAGCTGGAGGCCATGGCCCACCGGGAGGACGCCAAAGGCGAGGCCGGCCAGGTGTCGGGATCGCTCTACCACGGCGACCACGCCCACTACGCCTTCCTCACGCAGGCCTTCGAGCACTTCGCCCACGCCAACGTGATCCAGCGCGACATGTACCCGTCGGCCACCAAGCTCGAGGGCGAGATCGTGGCCATGACGCTCGGCATGCTGCATGGCGAGGCCGCGTCCGACGCCTGCGGCGTGCTCACGTCGGGAGGCACCGAGAGCCTGTTGACACCGGCCTACACCTACCGCGAGTGGGGTCGCGAAACCAAGGGCATCACGCGTCCCAACATCGTGTGCCCGGTGACGATCCACTGCGCGGTCGACAAGGCGTGCCACTACTTCGGCATCGAGCAGCGCAAAGCACCGCTACGGGCCGACTGGCTGGCCGACGTCGACTGGATCGCCGACAACATCGACGAGAACACGGTGGCCATGTTCGCCTCGGCGGGCAACTACCCACACGGCCTCGTCGACCCCATCGCCGAGCTCGGCGCGTTGGCGTTGCAGCACGACATCGGCCTGCACGTCGACGGGTGCCTCGGCGGCTTCATCCTGCCGTGGGGCGAGGAACTCGGGTACCGGGTGCCGCGCTTCGACTTCCGCGTCCCCGGCGTCACGTCGATCTCGGCCGACACGCACAAGTACGGCTACGCCCTGAAGGGCACCAGCGTGCTGTTGTACGCGTCGAAGGACCTCCGCAAGCACCAGTACTTCACGGCACCCGAGTGGCCCGGCGGCACCTACCTGTCACCGGGCATGGCGGGCAGCCGGTCGGGCGGGATCATCGCCGCCACCTGGGCGGCGATGGTGACGCTCGGCGAGGCCGGCTACCGGGCGGCCGCCGCCGACATCTTCGCCACCGCGGCCACGTTGCGCGCCGGCATCGAGGCCATCGCGGGGTACGAGGTCATCGGCGATCCCACGTTCCTCGTGGCGTTCACGTCGGGCGAGTTCGACATCTTCCACGCCAACGACTTCCTGCAGGGCAAGGGCTGGCGCATGAACGGCATCCAGAAGCCGAACGCGCTGCACTTCTGCGTGACCCGGCCGAACACCGCACCGGGCGTGATCGACCGCTTCCTCGCCGACCTGGGCGACGCCGCCCACTACGCCCGCAACCCCGCCAGGCCCGAGCCGAAGAGCGGCGCGCTGTACGGCCTGTCGGGTACGGGACCCGACGGCGTGAAGGCGGTCCACGAGCTGCTGTCGGGCGCCATCGACGCCTTCTACGAGCCGGCGCCGGCGACGTGACGGCGACGCTCTCGCTCGACGAGCGGCTGGCGATCGTCGTCGACCTCGGCACCACCGGCGCCAAGGTCGGGGTGGCCCGGTTCACCGGCGCCGTCGTGTGGTCCGAGAACCACGAGCTCACGTCGACGCTCACGCCCGACGGTGGCGCCACGCAGGACGCCGACGGCTGGTGGACGCTCGTGACGGGTGCGGTGCGCCGCGCCGTGGCGTCGGGGGCGTTCGACCCGGCCCGCGTCGAGGCCGTCGGCCTCACCGGCCAGTGGGCCTCGACGGTGCCGGTCGACGAGGCCGGCGTGCCCGTCGGCCCCTGCCTGCTGTGGATGGACTCGCGCGGTGGGGCGCGGGCCAAGGCGCACATCGGCGGGTGGCTGGCCGGCTACGACCCGAAGGCCATCGCCACCTGGGTGCGTCGCACCGGCGGCGCACCGTCGCTGTCGGGCAACGACCCGCTCGGTCACCGGCTGTGGCTCGAGGCCACGCAGCCAGAGATGTGGGCCCGAACCCGGTGGCTGCTGGAACCCGTCGACTACCTGGCCATGCGCTTCACCGGCGTCGCCGCCGCGTCGCGCGCGTCGATGACGGGGTCGTGGCTCACCGACAACCGCGACCTGTCGGCAGAGCGGTACGACCCGGTGCTGCTGAAGTACGCCGGGGTGGACGAGCGCCGGCTGCCGCCGCTGCGGCCGACGATGAGCGTCATCGCCGCGGTGCGCGACGACGTGGCCGAGTCGCTCGGCCTGCCGACCGGCGTGCAGGTGGTCACCGGCCTGCCCGATCTGCACAGCGCCGCGCTCGGCTCGGGCGCCGTCGACGACCTGGCCACACACATGGCGCTGTCGACCACGTCGTGGATCTCGTGCCACATCACGAACAAGAAGACCGACGCCATCCGCCAGATGGGCACCGTGCCCGGTGTGCGCCCCGGTCGGTACCTGGTGGCCAACAACCACGACACCTCCGGCCGGTCGCTGCAGTGGCTGCGCGACGTGCTGACGCCGGCGCTCGGGTACGCGGAACTCGACGAGTTGGCGTCGTCGTCGCCCGCGGGCGCCGGCAGCGTGATCTTCACGCCGTGGTTGGCCGGCGAGCGCACCCCCATCGGCGATCGCAAGGCACGTGCCGGGTTCCACAACGTGTCGCTGACGACCACCCGCGCCGACCTGGTGCGAGCCGTACTCGAGGGCGTCGCCTACAACGACCGCTGGCTGCACGAGGCGGTCGAGAAGTTCGTCGGGTCACGGCTCGACCCGATCCGGGTGATCGGGGGCGGGTCGCTGTCGGCGCTGTGGTGCCAGATCCACGCCGACGTGATGGACCGCACCATCGAGCAGACCGGAGAGCCGCTGAACGCCGGGCTGCGCGGGGCCGCCCTGGCCGCGGCCATCGCCCTGGGCGCCATCCAGGTCGAGGACGTACGGGCTCTCGTTCCCGTGGCGGCGACGTTCCGCCCCGACCCGGCCAATCGCGCCGCCTACGACCGTCTGTTCGCGGAGTTCCCGGGCCTCTACAAGGCCCAGAAGTCGATGTTCGCCCGCCTCAACGGCCGCAAGGCCCGCTGACCGGCGTTCCGCCGGCAGCCCGGTTCCGGCCCGCCCCGTCCCGCCGCCGAGACCAACCGGGCCCGGGAGCCGGAACCGGCGGCGGCCTCGGCGTGCCCGCCCGCTAGCTTGTCCCGGCACGGGCCGTTAGCTCATCGGGTAGAGCAAGGGACTTTTAATCCCAAGGTGCAGGGTTCGAGACCCTGACGGCCCACTGCATCGGACCAGTTCAGAGGCGCTTTCTGACCAGCCGGCCTCAGGACTCGCAGAGCCTGGGCCATCTCTGGGCCACCTCTACGAGCCACTCAAGCCGCCGGGAGGTTCGGGTTGCCACGCCGCGAGCAGCTCCAGCGAAGTAACCCCGGCTTCGCGGTTACGGCGATGGTCCGAGCGGTCGTTCAGTCGTTCATCGCTTCCCAGGCGCGATGGTTCGCCATCGTTCGCTCCCACAGGCGGTCGGTGGTACCGGGCGCGCTGGCCGCGAACGTGAGACCGAACAGGTCGGCCAGCGCGTCGAGCCATCGGCGTCGATCGGTGAGGGCCTCATCCGTGCGAGCACCGGCACCGACACGCTTCACCACCAGCCCGTAGACGACATCGACACCGGTCGCGTCGCGAGTCTGTGCCAGGCCGACGCGAACGAAGCCCGAGTCGGGCGACGTCGACAGCGTCTCGTGCTGTGCGGCGAGCAGCTCCTCGTCGATCGGGCCGTCCGTCCATGCCATCCCCGAGAAACCGCCAGCGGGGTCGTGAACGAGATGCCACTGGCCAGGCACCGGCCCGTCGCTCGGTTCGAGGCGGAGCAGGAACGGTTCTTGACTCCATGCGCCACGAACGAGCGGGAGTGGCTCGTGAAGGGCGTCGCCCAGCCCAGCATCGACGTACCAGACACCGGCCGGGTTCGCCTCGCTTGGGAGACCAGCCACGGTCAGCACGAGGTGGTTGCCGAGCGCGTCGCTGTCGGGCCCACCGGGGCCGTGCACACCACCGCAGTGTCGGCGGACGGTGTAACCCAGGCTGTCCAGCAGCAACGCCAACGCGCCGTTCAAGTGGTAGCAGTACCCGCCCCGCTGCTGGGTGGCGATCCGGACCGCGGCCGCGAACGGATCGATGCCCCAGCGTTCGCCGCCGTGGATCCACAACGTCTCGTACGGGACGCGTTCCACATGGCGCCGGTGAAGTCGGAACAGCGCCTCGACCGACGGCGTCTCACCCTCGACACCGAGGCGAGCGAGATAGGCCTCGCGAACATCCCGATCGAGCACACGCACACCGAGAGTATGCCGCGCGAGCGAGCTCCTCATCCCCCCTTGGCGCACCGCCACACCCGACCCCTGCCGGTCTTCTCGCCGATCCCGGGCGCTGCCTCCGCAATCCTTCGCCGGGTCTCGGGCGCTCGGTCTTCATTGCTTGTCGAAGCGGACGGGCGCGGCGAGCCCCGGTGGGCCCGGGGTGTGCTCAGTTCGCGGCTGGAACCGGCGTCGATCGCGACATGACCACGCGACGAGCAGCCGCCCGAGGTCGTGTGCGGGCGGCACCCCGTGGATCCCCGCACCTCCCGGCTGGCGGCGGCCCGGTGGCGTCGACGGACACACGGGACGCAGGTGGCGAGGAAGGGGGAGCGACGCGTCGATCGGAGACGACCTTGCGCCCGAGCTTGCATCGGTCGTCGCGACGCTCGGTGAGCGGTAAGTATGTCTGCGTGGGAGATCGACCGACGACCCCGAGCTTGGCGGAGTTGGTGTCGACGCTGTCGATCGCCTCGGATCTCGGGATGGGTCGCCCGGTCGAGCGGGTGCTGCGCCAAACGGTGATCGCCATGCGCCTGGCCGACGTCGCGGGGGTGGACCCGACGGTGCGTGCCGCGACGTACTACACGTCCCTGCTCACGTGGGTCGGCTGCGCCACCGACACCAGCGACCTCGCGGTCCTTTTCGGCGAGGAGGAAGGCCTCTTCGCCGACGCCCACGATGGGGACCTCACGCCGCTGGCGATGGGCATGTTCGTGGTCCGGCATCTCGGGCATGGTGGCCCCGCGCTCCGACGCGTCGGGATGGTCGGGCGGTTCCTCGCGACCGCGGGACGGTCGGTGCAGAAGGTGATGGAGGAGCACTGTCTGGCCGCCAGTGACTTCGCCGACCGCCTCGGTCTGGGTGACGACGTGTGCACACCGCTGTTGCAGGCCTTCGAGCGTTGGGACGGAAAGGGCGTCCCGGGCAAGGTCGGGAGCGAACAGGTCGCTCCTGCCATCCGGCTCGTGCACCTGGCCGACAACGTCGAGGCGTTTCATCACGCCGGCGGATTCGAAATGGCCATAGCCGTGGCGCGCGAGCGCCGGGGCACGCAGTTCGACCCAGACCTGGTCGATTGCTTCTGCGACCATGCCGATTCCATCCTCGCCGAACTCGGCCGGCTGTCGGCGTGGGACGAGGTCATCGCTCTCGACCCGTCACTGGGCGCACCGATGGGAGAAGCCTTGTTCGACGAAGCGTTGGCCGCCTTCGGCGACTTCGCCGATCTCAAGGACCCGACGCGCACCGGTCACAGTCGCGGCGTCGCCTCCCTGGCCGGTCGGGCGGCGTCGTTCCTCGGCCTGCCGTCGCCGGAGGTCGCGAACATCCGCCGAGCGGGCTGGCTCCACGACATCGGGGTCATCGGCGTGTCCAGCACCGTGTGGACCGAACCGGGCCCGTGGTCGGTGGGTCAGCGCGAGCGGTCGCGGACACATCCGTACCTCACCGAGCGGATGCTCTCTCGCTCCCCGACGCTGAGCAGGATCGGGCAGTGTGCCGCCCTGCACCACGAGCGCCTCGACGGATCCGGCTACCCCAAAGGGCTGACTGCCGATGCGATCCCGGTCAGCGCTCGCATCCTGGCCGCTGCCGACGTGTACGACGCGTTGCGCCAACCGCGACCGCACCGGCCCGCTGTGGAGGCAGACGCAGCCGAGCGGCTGTTGCGCGGTGAGGTGGCCGCGGGCCGCCTCGATGGCGACGCCGTCAACGCGGTGCTGTCCGCCGCGGGACACCGCGTGCGGCGACGGGCGGGCCTGCCCGGCGGCCTCACCTCGCGCGAGGTGGAGGTGGTCGTGCAACTGGCTCGGGGTCGATCGAACCCGGAGATCGCCGGGGCCCTCGGTCTGTCCCGACGGACCGTCGCATCCCACCTCGAGCACATCTACGCGAAGCTCGGGGTGTCGAGCCGCACGGAAGCTGCGCTGTTCGCCATGCGCAACGGCCTCGTCGAGGAGCCCGCCGGCGACTGACCGGGTCTGCGAAAGTTCGACACGAACATCGGTCACCTGACCGATTCGCCGATCGTCCGTGATCTGTACAACGGACGCATGACCACCCCAAGCACCAGGACCGAACAGCCGGCCACCTATGAAGCGCTCAGGTTCGCCGTCGCCGGCCGATTCATCGACGGGCTCGCCGCTCGTGACTTCGACGCGGTGGTGGGCTCTCTCACCGACGACGTCGCCTTCCGTGCGCTGCTCCCCAGGAAGGTGCTCGATCTCGTCGGAGGCGCCGCCGTGCGCTCCACGCTCGACACCTGGTTCGGTGCCGCCGAGCGGTGGGAGCTGGTCGAAGCGGTCGTCGGCGAGATCGGCGGCCGCGTCCACCTCCGCTGGCGGCTGCGTCTGACCAATCCGGACGTCGGCCCGGGCACCTTCCTGGTCGAACAGCAGCTCTACGCGGACACCGGCCCCGACGGCCGCCTGCGAGACGTCGCTCTGCTGTGCACCGGCTACCTCCGGGACGCATCATGACCGAGCTCGTATGGGGAGGGTGGGACGACGCCGTCCGCGACGACCCGTTCCCGATGTTCGCCGACGCACAGCGCCGGTGCCCGGTGCAACACGTCCGGCTGCCCGACGGCCACGACGCATGGGTGGTGCTGGGCCACGACGCGGCACGTCTGGCGCTGGGCGACGCCCGCCTCTCCAAGAACATGGTCGCCGCCCTCGACCAGGACCCCGACGTGGTCGCCGAGGGCCTGCCAGGGCCCGAGTTCGCCCACCACATGCTGGCCATGGACGCACCGGACCACGGGCGCCTGCGGGGCCTGGTGGCGGAGGCGTTCCGGCCGTCGCGAGTCGCGGCGATGCGACCGGCGATCGAGCGCGTCGCCGACGAGCTCCTCGAGGCCATGGCCGCCCCGGGCGCCGGCACCGTCGTCGACCTACGCGCCGGCTTCGCCCACCCGCTGCCGTTCGCGGTGATCTGCGAGTTGTTGGGTGTCGACGACGACCACCGGCGCACCCTCCACGACGCGTTCGCCACGCTGCTGCGGCCATGGCCGTCACCCCCACCGCCCGAGGCGGTCGCCGCGTCCGACGTCGTGACGGGCACGCTGCGAGCGCTCGTCGCCGGTGCCCGGCCGGATCCCGACGGCGACCTCGTCGCCGTGCTCGTCGAGGCCGTCCGTCGTGGGGACGCGACCGAGCCCGAGGCGTTGTCGTCGCTCTTCCAGCTCGTGGTCGCCGGCCACGACACCACCAGCAGCCTGATCGGCAACGGCGTCGTCGCCCTGCTCGACCACCCGGACCAGATGGCGACCCTGCAACGGGAACCGCGTCTGCTGCCGGGGGCCATCGAGGAACTGCTGCGCTTCACCGCAGCGGTGCCCCATGCCACCTTCCGGGTCACCACCGAACCCGTCGACCTCGCCGGCGTCACGATCCCGGCTGGCAAGCAGGTCCTCGTCGGTCTCGGCGCGGCCAACCGCGACCCGCACGTCTTCACCGACCCCGACCGGCTCGACGTCACCTGTCGAACCCGCCGGCACCTGGCGTTCGGCCACGGCCCCCACCATTGCCTCGGCGCACCGCTCGCCCGGCTGGAGGCCGAGGTGGCCTTCCGCCGGCTGCTCGATCGTTTCCCGGACATGCGCTTGGCCGTCCCTCGCGACGAGCTCGCCTGGTCGCACGGCGACGGGCTCGTGCTGCGCGGCTTGGCCGACCTACCCGTCGTACTCGGCCGCGACCGGGGCCGCCCATCTCATACCAACAGCACCCACCCAACGGAGCAATCACGATGACAACCACCACCAACACCAACCGGCCCGTCGACAACGGCGTGAACGTCGAGGCACTGCTCGGCGCACGCGACGCCCTGTCCCAGGCGCCGGCAGCAGCGGAGTTCACGTGGAAGGCCACATGCACGTGGCAGCGCGGCACCCACAGCCGATCGACCGTCGACGGCTTCGCCGGCCTCGGCACCGAGCACCGGCACACCAGCATCTACACCTTCGACGTCGACCACCCCGAGTGCTTCGCCTCCGCGGACAACGGCGCAACGCCGGTCGAGTACGTGCTCGTCGGCCTCGCCGGCTGCCTCACCGCCGGGGTGGCCTCCGTCGCCCAACACCGCGGCATCCAGCTCCGCTCGATCACCGCGACCGTCGAAGGTGAGATGAACGTGCTCGGCATCCTGGGTGCCGACCCGGACGTGCGCAACGGGTTCAACCGGATCACGGCACGTTTCGCCATCGACGCCGACGCCTCGCGCGAGGACCTGGAGGCGCTCCTGGCCCAGTCGCAGAAGCGATAGGCCGTCTTCGACGTGGTGACCAACCCCACCGACGTCATCGTCGAGCTGGCCTGAGCCCGTGCGAACCACCACCGTCGTCATCGGCGCCGGCCACGCCGGGCTCGCCAT
>JANPGL010000771.1:0-4253 GCA_031423915.1 Actinomycetes bacterium
TGCGCGACGAGGGCCTCGTGGACTCCCGCCAGGGCTTCGGCTGGTTCGTGGCCGCCACACCGGTGCGGCAGGTGCTCGGACGCCTCGGCACGATCGAGGAGCAGATGGCGGCGTCGGGTCTGCGACCCGAGCGGCGCGTGCTCGACTTCGCGTTCGTGTCGCCGCCGGCGCGCGTGCGCCAGTTGCTCGGCACGGATCAGGTGCTCCAGGTCCGCCGCGTGAACCTGGCCGACGGCGAGCCGTTCGCCCGCGTCACCGTGTGGTGCCCGGCCGAGCTGGCCGTCGACGTGTCGCGCGCCGACGTGGAGCGCTCGCCGTTCTACGAGCTGCTGCCGGTGTCCCTGGCCGCCGCCACGCAGACGATCGGGGCGGCGGCGGCCTCGGCGTCCGATGCCGCGGTGCTGCGCATCCCGGCCGGGTCGCCGGTCTTGCGGTGCGAGCGGGTCACGTCGGACGTGCACGGTCGCGTCGTGCTCGTGTCGACCCACGTGTTCCCGGCCCATCGCACCGAGTTCGTCGTCGACCTGGCGCAGGCCGACCGGTCGATCGCGCCCAGCGGGCTGCGGCTCGTCGAGTAGGCCGCGTCAGCCGACGGTGAACGCGCCGCCCGCCAGTCGGGGGGCGAGCGGCGACACGTCGAGCTGCGCAGCCAGCGCCACGTCGACGGCGAAGCCGCGGGCGACGAGCTCGCGGCCGCTGGCGGTGTCGGGCAGGTCGTCGGCCAGGCGCGGGCGTACGCCCACGAACGCGGCGCGCGCCGCGGCGGCCTCGGGAGAGCAGCGCACACCGCTGGCGGCGGCGGCCGGATCGAGTGCGGCCAGCACGGCTCCGGCACCCCACAGGTCCTCGGCCGCAGGGCGAAGGGTGCCGTCGCCCGCCCAGCGCTCACCGGCGGCGATCACCGCGATGGGCCGGTCTCCGGCGGCCCGGCGGGCGGCTGCCGCCACGGCGCGGGCGTTGCGCAGGCAGGCCGCGAACACGACCGCCGTGCCGAGCCGGTCGGCGAGCAGGGCGACCGTGGCCCCGTTGGGCGACGGGAGGACGAGTCGGGTGCCCGCGGCGAGCCGCTGCAGCGACGAGGGAGACAGGCTCGGTGCGGCCAGCGAGCGCTCGCGGGCGGCCACCACCGAGCCCCGCCGCTGAGCCAGGCGGGTCACCTCGTCGTCGTGGCCGGGCGCCGGCACGACCTGGGCGCCCGCGGCGACGGCGACGTCGACCGCCGTGGTGAACGACAACACGTCGATCACCACGACCACGCCCGCGGCGGGAGCGAGGGCGTGCACACCGTGCGGCCCCCAGTCGAACGTGTAGGCGAAGCCCTCCTGCTCGAACACCCCCACGGACGTCGTGCCTACCAGGTGTCCCAGTGGACCAGGCCGTCGAGGTCGAGGCGCTTGGCGGGCTTGAAGTCGGTGCCGACCGTGTAGGCGATCGGGAACAGGCCGGCCTGCGTGAACCGGTCGAACGGGACGCCGAGGATGTCGGCCACCTCCCGCTCGTTGGGCAGGTGCAGCGTCGTCCACGCCGATCCGAGCCCGCGCTCGCGAAGGGCCAGCATGAAGCTCCACACCGCCGGGAGGATCGAACCCCAGGCGCTGGCACCCTGGAAGGCGCTCGTGCCGTCGAGCCGCCCCTCGATGAGCGGAATGAGCAGCACCGGCACCTCGTGGAAGTGCTCGCGCAGGTACGTCGCCGAGTCGCGGACGTTGGCGACCTGGGTGGCCCGCAGGTCGCCCTCGGGCCAGGTGCGGCTCTGCGCCGTGTAGGCGTCGAAGTTCGCGCCGTAGAAGTCGGCGATCGCCTTCTTCTTGTCGGCGTCCTCGACGAACAGCCACTGCCAACCCTGGGAGTTCGAGCCCGTCGGCGCCTGGAGAGCGATCTCGAGGCATTCGAGGATCACCGCTCGCTCGACCGGTCGCTGCAGGTCGAGCCGCTTGCGGACGCTGCGGGTGGTGGTCAGGACCTCGTCGGCCGACAGGTTGAGCTTCATCCCCGCAGCATGCCAGTTCCCGCCGTCTCCACCGGAAGCCGAACCGAACCTGTGACGATTCATTCGAGCGGGCGAACCCGCCGGCCGGGGCGCACCACTATCCTCCTGGACGTGACGTACGGCGGAGGTGACCCGCGCCAACCGGGCGGTGGTCGGGCGGCGCTGGCAGAACGGGTGCGGACCCCGGCCGTGGCGTGGGGCATCCACCTCTTCACCGGCACGGGCATCGTGTTCGGCTTGCTGGGCCTGCTCGGGGTGCTCGACGGCAGCCCTCGAGCCGCGCTGCTGTGGCTGATGGTGGCCCAGGTCGTCGACGGTCTCGACGGGCCGATGGCCCGCGCCTGCTCGGTGAAGCTGCTCGTGCCCAAGGTCGACGGCAACACCATGGACCTGGTCATCGACTACGTCACGTGCGTGCTGGCGCCCGCCGTGTTCCTCCACCAGTTCCACCTGTTGCCGGCCCGGCTCTCGCTGGCGGGCACCGGGCTCATCCTGGTGGCGTCGTTGTTCACGTTCTCGCGCACCGACCTGATGACCGACGACCACTACTTCAACGGGTTCCCGGCCATGTGGAACCTGGCCGTCAACGTGATGTGGGTGCTCCACTCCAGCGCCGCGGTGAACCTGGCCGTCGTCGTGGTCCTGGTCGTGCTCACGTTCGCCCCGGTGCAGTTCCCGCACCCGATCCGGGTTCGCGGCAGCCGCAGCCTCACGCTGCCGATCACCGTGGTGTGGCTGGGAACGATGGCCTACTTCACGGCCATCGAGGACACGCCCCGCTGGGGCGAGGTGGTCCAGGTGCTGTGCGTCGCCTGGTACGCCTGGCTCGTGATCGAGCGGACGTGGCACGGCCCAGCCATCGAGCCCGAGTCCGAAGGCATCCCGCTCACGGTGGTGTGACGGCGACGGCCGCCTCGCCCAGCGACCGGTGGGCGGCGCGGGCCGCCTTGATGCGCCGCACGAGGGTCACGACGCCCACGGTCCCCATCGTCGTGAGGATGGTGGCCAGCGCGATGTACACCGTCGTGGGCATGTGCTGGCCGGTGACGGCCACGAACGTCTCGGGCGAGCAGAAGCCGATCGCTGCGAACCCGGCCCACCGCAGCGCCTGCTGGCGACGCCGATCGATGACCGCACCGATCAGCTTCGCCGTGCCCATGCCGTAGACGACCGAGGAGCTCAGCTCCACCCCGGCGAACGCCCAGATGTTGACGCCGTACCGGGCCACCGTGTGGTCCGCCACGAAGATGCGCAGCGCCCCGTAGGCGGTCGACACCAGGATCCAGCCGCGCTCGAGCCATCGGCGGTGGCGCGCGATCCACGAGTGCACCGCCCCAGGGTATCGGCGCTCGGACCGCCAGAGCGACCGACGGCCTGCCTGAGCAGGGGCACCGGCATGTCAGACTCCTCCCATGACCGACTCCGACCGTGTGCTCTGCACCATCACCGACGGTGTGGCCGACGTGCGCCTCAACCGGGCCGACAAGCGCAACGCCCTCGATGCCGCCATGTTCGGCGCCATCGCCGCCACCGGCGAGGAGCTGCGCCACACCCCGGGGGTGCGGGCCGTGGTGCTCTCGGGCGAGGGGGCCTCGTTCTGCGCCGGCCTCGACTTCTCGAGCTTCCAGGCCATGGCCGGCGGCGAGGGCACGGGCGTCCGGGTCGAGGTGGCCATCCCCGAGGATTCGCCCGTCCACGCGCTCGGCCAGCACGCCGTGTACGTGTGGCGGCAGATCCCGGCGCCGGTCATCGCCGCCGTGCACGGTCACGCGTTGGGCGGCGGGTTCCAGCTCGCGCTCGGTGCCGACCTGCGCATCGTCCACCCGAACGTGCAGATGAGCGTGCTCGAGATCCGCTGGGGCCTCATCCCGGACATGTGCGGCACGATGCTGCTCCCGCCGCTCGTCGGCCTGGAGGCCGCCAAGGAGCTCACGTTCACCGGTCGGATGATCGACGGGGCCGAGGCCGTGCGCCTCGGCCTGGCCAGCCGCATGGCCGACGATCCCCGGGCCGAGGCGCTGGCGCTGGCCCGTGAGCTGGCGGGCAAGAGCCCGCAGGCGCTGCGGGTCGGCAAGCAGCTCCTCGAGGGTGCCGGTCGCGTGGGGCTGAGCGACGGGTTCAAAGCCGAGCAGACCGGCATCCGGTCGCTGATCGGCTCGCCCGACCAGGTCGAGGCGGTCAAGGCGTTCTTCGAGAAGCGTCCGCCGGTCTTCGTCGACTGACGCGGCCGCAGCGTGGTGGTGCGGCCACCAGGCGAATCCCC
>JANPGL010000772.1:0-3490 GCA_031423915.1 Actinomycetes bacterium
CGCCAGGTGCGGCTCACGGCCTGGGCGGTGGGCGCGGCGCTGGCCCTGGCGCTGGCCCTGGGCGCGTGGTGGGTCCTGCGCCTCGGCCTGCGCCCGATCGCCGAGGTGACGCAGGTGGCCGACGCCATCGCGGCGGGCGACCGGACCCGACGCGTGCGCGTGCGCGACCGCCGCACCGAGGCGGGCCACCTGGGCCGGGCCTTCAACGTGATGCTCGACGAGCGCGAGGCCGACGAGGTGCGGCTGCGCCGCTTCGTCAGCGATGCCTCCCACGAGCTGCGCACCCCGGTGGCCGCGATACGCGGCTTCGCGGACCTGTACCGCAACGGCCACCTGGTCGACGACGCCGCACTGGCCGACGCCATGCGCCGCATCGGGGGCGAGAGCGCCCGGATGGCCGGGCTGGTGGACGACCTGCTGCTCCTGGCCCGGCTCGACGAGGGCCGGCCGCTCGAGCGCCGACGCGTCGACCTCACCCAGGTGGTGCGCGACGCCGCGCTCGACGCGTTCGCCACCCACCCCAGTCGTACCGTCACCGCCGAGGTGGACGACGGGCTGACCGTCGAAGGCGACGACGCACGCCTGCGCCAGGTGGTGGCCAACCTCGTCCAGAACGCCCTCGTGCACGCCGGGCCGTCGGCCCGGGTGACGGTGCGCGGCCGCTGTGAGGGCGACCGGTGCGTGGTCGAGGTGGCCGACAACGGCGTCGGCCTCGACCCCGGGGAGACCGAGCACGCCTTCGACCGCTTCTGGCGGGCCGACCCGGCACGGCAGCGCAACGCCAGTGGCTCGGGGCTCGGGCTTTCGATCGTGCGGGCCATCACCGAGTCGTCGGGCGGGCGCGTCACGCTCACGTCGGCACCCGGGCGGGGCACGACGGTCCGGGTGGTCCTGCCCACCTCCTAGCGCGTCTACCGTCGGACCCATGGAGATCGAGGGGCGCATCGCAGTCGTGACGGGAGCGGCGGGGGGCATCGGCGGCGCGCTGCTGCGGGCCCTGCTCGACGCAGGAGCGGCGTCGGTGGTGGCCACCGACCTGTCGCGCCAAGGCGTGGAGGCGGCCGCCGCCGAGCTGCACGGCGACGCCGGCCACGGCGGCGCCGGGGGAGGGCGCGTGTTCCCGCGCGTGCTCGACGTGACCGACGCCGCGGCCACCAAGCGGCTCGTCGACGAGGTCGAGGACACGCTCGGCCCGATCGACCTGTGGTTCGCCAACGCCGGCCTGGCGGGCGGCGGCGGGCCCGAGGCTCCCGACGAGACCTGGCAGAAGCAGTGGGACGTCAACCTGATGGCCCACGTCCACGCCACCCGCGCCCTGCTCCCCGGCTGGTTGGCCCGCGGCGAGGGTCACCTGATCACCACGGCGTCGATGGCCGGCATCCTCACCTCGCTCGGCGACGGTGTGTACGCCGCCACCAAGCACGCCGCGGTCGGGTACGCCGAGTGGCTCTCGATCACCTACGGCGACAGGGGCGTGCGAGTGAGCTGCGTGTGCCCCGGTGCGGTCGACACGCCGATGCTGCGCGGCGGCGCCGGGGGCGACGCGGGCAAGGCCACCGCCGTGATCGGCGGCGGCGAGGTGCTCGACGCCGCGGAGGCGGCCCGCCGCATCGTGGCCGGGGTGCAGGCGGACCGGATGCTCATCTACACCCACCCGGACATGCACGACCTGGTGGTGCGCAAGGCACAGGATCCCGATCGTTGGATCCGCGGCATGCGGCGCCTGTGGGGCCGCGCCCAGGAGCTGCTGGCCGACTGATCGGCCGTCGCGCGGCCCACGAACCGGCGACCATTCGTCTGCCGTCACGCCAAAGCCGTCGGGGCGCTCAAGGACCGCCGTCCGCTGCCGATGGGCGCAGTGAGGCGAGCTGCGGGAGCGACGGCATGACGAAGGGCGCAGGGCGAGAAGGTGCGACAGCGATCGTCACCGCCGGCGCGCCCACGCCCGGTGCGCTGACGTACCTGGCCCGCCAGCCGATCTTCGACCGGCGCGGCGCGGTCATCGCCTACGAGCTCCTCCAGCGCACTGCGCCGGGCGAGACCATGAGCAGCGACGACGAGCAGCTGACGCTCGGGATGACCGCCAAGGCTCTGCTCGAGTTCGGGCTCGACCGGCTCGTCGGCAAGTCGCTGGCCTACATCAACACGCCCGCCGGTTTCCTGCGCAGCGACGTGTACCGCCTCTTCCCGGCCGAGCGCACCGTGCTGGAGGTGCTCGAGCGCGTCGAAGTGAACGGGGCGCTGCTGGCGGGCATGCGCAAGGCGCGCGAGGAGGGTTACCGCCTGGCCCTCGACGACTACCAGGGCAGCCCGGTGTTCGATCCGTTGCTCGACAAGGTCGACGTCATCAAGATCGACATCATGGGCCTGAGCAGGGCCCGCCTGCGCACGGTGTTCACCCACGCCCGAGCGAAGGCACCGAAGGCGACCCTGCTGGCCGAGAAGGTCGAGACCGCGAAGGAGCTCGACCTCGTCCGGTCGCTCGGCGCCACGCTGTTCCAAGGCTTCTACTTCGCCACGCCGGTCACCATGACGGCGCGCAAGACCCCCGGCCACGCCGCCGTCCTGCTGCAGCTCGCCGGCGCCCTCGACGGCGCCGACCTCGACCTGCAGAAGGTGGCGCGCCTCGTGGCGCACGAGCCCCGCATCGCGTACCGCCTCTTGCGCCTGGTGAACTCGGCCTCGGTGGGTCTCGCCCACGAGATCGACAGCGTCGAGCGGGCCACCGCCATGCTGGGCGCCGACCAGATCCGCCGGCTCGTCCTGCTCCTGATGGTGGCCACCGACAACGCCGGACCCGACGAGATCGTCAACCTGGCCATCGTGCGGGCGAAGATGGGCGAGCTGCTGGCGAGGGCCTACGGCGTCGAACCGGCCGCCGCGTTCACCACAGGCATGCTGTCGATGATCGACATCGCCTTCCAGACGCCGATGGACCAGCTGCTGGCCGAGCTCCCGATCGCCGACGCCATCCGGGACGCGCTCGTCGATCGCAGCGGCGGCCTCGGCCACCTGCTCAGCGACGTGATCGCCTACGAGCGCGGCGAGCCCGTGGACCGCAGCCACCTGGCCCGCCAGTTCGTCGAGGCCTACGCCGAGGCGGCCGCCACGGCCAACGAGCTGCGCCGCACCCTCACCGGCGCCTCGTAGCGCCGGCGGGCCCGGCCTGCTTCTCCGGTCGATCGCGGCCTCCCGCGAGGACGGAATCGTCCAAAGGTAGATTCCGGTGTTCACGTCGGGCCGCGACCTGCGCCGGGCGGCTGGGGCGATGGTGTTCGCCGCCGAGAGACTGGCCGGGCCCGAGCGGGATTCCGAGGTTCGGACCACACAGGAGCCCGGTTCGACGCCGCCGTGACGGGCGCGGTGACGCGGCTTTGGGGGGGGGGGGCCGCGACGCGGAGGGGGGCGGCCCCCGCCCCGGGTGGTGGGGGTGGGCGGGGTGAGCCGCCCCCGAGGGGCCCATGCAGCATGGCGAGCCACCGCAGGGGGG
>JANPGL010000773.1:0-1518 GCA_031423915.1 Actinomycetes bacterium
CGAGGGCGCGGCGACGGGCTGGGCCGACATGCGAGCCGCCTACGAGGCGCTCGACGAGAAGACCCGGGCCCTCGTCGACGGCATGTCCGCCTACCACTCGCTCTACTACAGCCAGGGTCGCGCCGGGTACCTGCCCAGGCAGAACGACCGCGGCGGCTACGACCAGTACGGCTACCACGACGGTGAACCGTCGCTGAGGCCGCTGGTGAAGGTCCACCCCGACACCGGTCGCCCGAACCTGTGCATCGGCCGCCACGCCTACGGCATCGTGGGCATGGACCCCGACGAGTCCGAGCGGCTCCTCGACGAGTTGATCGAGCTCACGTGCCGCCCGCCCCGCGTCCACTTCCACCAGTGGACGGTCGGCGACACGGTCGTGTGGGACAACCGTCGGCTGCTCCACTGCGCCACGCCGTTCGACATGACGCAGCCCCGACGCATGTGGCACACCCGCATCGCCGGTGAGCGCGCCAGCGAGATGGCGCTCAACCACGCCTGACGGTGGCCGAGGAACGTCAGCGCGGCCGGGTCGACAGGATGCGGTGCAGGCGCAGCAGGTCCTCCTCGGTGATGTCGACGAACGAATCGATGCTGCGCAGCGCCGCCACCACGTCTTCGTGTGCGACGGGTTCCCCGCTCACGGTGCCGGTCGACGGGGCCGGTCGACGGGCCAGGTGCGTCGGGTATCGACGCCACGGGAACGCCCCGTTGAACAGCACGGCGATCGCCAGGATGGTGAGCGCGTTCAGCAGGACCGGTCGCCACACGAACGAGTACCCGAGCGACGACACCGCCCGCCCCCCGACCACGGCGGTGAGCGCCGTCGCCCCTCCCGGCGGGTGGACGGCTCGGAGCTGGTGCATGACACCGATGGCCAGGCCGACGGCGCAGGCCGCAGCCAGCTCCGTGTTGCCGATGAGCCGCGCGCACGTCACCCCGATGAGTGCCGACGCGAGGTGGCCGGCCAGCACGGGCCACGGCTGGGAGAGGGCGCCGTGGGGCACGGCGAACAGCAGCACGGCGCTGGCGCCCATCGACGCGACCAGCGACGAGGCTCCCTCCAACCCGAGGGCGTGGCGACTGATGCCGACCACCGCCAGCAGGGCCACGCCGCCACCCACGATCGAGACGACCTTCTCCCGCCAGCTCACCTCGTCGAGCTCGACACCCAACCATCGCCCGGCCGCGTTCATCGAGCGATCGTAGGCGCTCGTCTGTCCGAGATCTGACGGGCCGGCACCTGGCGGGCGTCCGTCGTGGACGAGCGGTCCGCCCTGCTAGGCATGGACGAAACCCGGTGCGGGTGACGTATCCAGGAGGGGCGCATGGACCGATTGCAGCCGGCCGGTGACGGCCGCTGGACCGAGGCCGACCACCGACCCCCCGACACGGCCTGGCTGTGGACTCGCGGGAACACCGGCGAGGTCTTCCCCAACGTGGTGACCCCGCTCAGCAGCTCGCTGTACCTGGAGTCCGTGAGCCGCGGGCAGAGCAGCGCCGCGCTCGCCATGGGCATGG
>JANPGL010000774.1:0-3606 GCA_031423915.1 Actinomycetes bacterium
CCGTTCCAGGTGGCCGGCACGATGCTGGACATCAGCTCCGGTCTCACGATCGGCTCGCTGTTCGATCCCGAGACGAAGACCACGCCCGGCGCCATGTCGCGTTTCATCGACCTCGCCGGGCGGACGCTCATCATCGTGGCCGGTGGGCTCGGCCTGTCCGCCAAGGTGCTGGTGGCGTCGGTGCAGGCCGTGGCCCTCGACGGCGAGCTGCACGCCGCCGGCATCATCGGACCGACCGCCGGGCGTGCGGTCAGCCGAGTGCTGCGCACCGGGCTCGAGCTGGCGCTGCCCATCGTGGCGGTGCTCTTCCTGCTCGAGATCATGCTCGGCCTGCTCAGCAAGGTCGCCCCTCAGGCCAACGCCTTCCTGCTCGGCATGCCCATCAAGATCATGGCCACCTTCCTGCTCGTGGGCAGCCTGCTCGCGGTGTTCCCCGCCACGGCCGATCGCGCCGTCGCGGAGGCGTTGGACAACATCCGCTCGGTGCTGCGGTCGTTCGCCGGATGAGCGCCGCCACCATCGTGGCGGGCCGTGGGATCGCCCGAGCCGCCAAGGTGACCGTGGGGTCGGTGCCCGCCGCACGGGCCGACCGACCCACGATCCCTTCAGGAGCACGCACCAGTGGCCAACCGCGACGGACGCAACCTCGCGCCCACCCCGAAGCGCAAGCGCGACGCGCGGCGCGAGGGTCGTCTGCCCCGCTCGCCCGAGATCTCGACCGCCGTGACGCTGGTCGCGACGGTGGTGGCGGGCGGTGCCTTCCTGCCCGGGCTCATGGGAGCGTTGCACCGCGAGATGCGCAACCGGCTGTCGGACCTGGGCGACGGAACGGTCATCCCGACCGGCCACATCCTGACCAGCGTCTCCCGGCTCACGGTGGCCGCGCTCCCCATGGTCCTGGTGGTCATGGTGGTGGGCATCACCGCCGTGGTGGCCCAGGGTGGCATCGTCATCGGCTCCAAGATGTCGAAGCCGTCGCTCAAGAACCTCTCCATCAAGCGCGGCCTCGCCAAGCTCAACCCGAAGCAGGCCGGGCCGGTGCTGCTCAAGTCGGCGGCCAAGATCGCGGCACTCGTGCTCGCCGTGTGGGGCCCTGGCCGCAAGCTCTGGAGCACGGTGCAGGCGGGTCACAGCATGTCCGAGACGCTCGGCCGGACCGGTGACGCGGTGAAGTCGTTCCTGTGGATGTCGGCACTGCTGCTGTGCCTCATCGCCGCCATCGACTACGTGTACACCCGACGCAAGCTGGGTCGCGACCTGAAGATGACCCGCCAGGAGGTCACCGACGAGTCGAAGCTGTCCGAAGGCGACCCGAAGATGAAGGCCGCCCGGAAGCGCAAGGCGTTCGAGATCTCGCGCCGACGCGGCCTGCCTCCCATCGCGCTGGCCGACGTCATCGTCACGAACCCCACGCACTACGCCGTCGCCCTGTTCTACGACGAGGGCTCTCCCGCCCCGCGCGTCGTGGCCAAGGGCGTCAACCGGGCGGCCGCCCGCATCCGACGCGAAGCCGCCCGCCACGGCGTGCCGATCATCGAGCACCGGCCGCTCGCCCGCGCCCTCCACCGCCAGTGCAAGGTGGGCGCGTACATCCCGGCGGCCCTGTTCGACGAGGTCGTCGGCGTGCTCGTGACCGCCTACTGGCGGCGCGGACGCTTCCCGGCGTTCCTGGCGGGCCGCAAGGTGGCCTCGTGAACCGCGCCGCGCTGGCGCTCCCGGCGCTCGTCGTCGGGCTCGTGCTCTGCCTGTTCATCCCGCTGCCGTTCCTCGTGCTCGACGTGCTGCTGGCGATCAACATCGTCATCGCCGTCGTCACGCTGGCCGCCGTCGTCGGCCTGGCCGATCCGCTCGACTTCTCCTCGTTCCCGACGTTGCTCCTGGTCACGACCGCGGCCCGCGTGGTGCTCACGGTGTCGACGAGCCGCATGGTGCTGCTCCACGGCTACGCCGGCGAGGTCGTCCAGACCTTCGGCCGCTTCGTGGTGGGCGCCAACGTGGTCGTGGGCCTCGTGATCTTCCTGGTCCTCACCATCGTGAACCTGATGGTCATCACCAAGGGCTCCGAGCGAGCATCGGAAGTGGCCGCCCGGTTCAGCCTCGACGCCATGCCGGGCAAGCAGATGGCCGTCGACTCCGACCTCGCGGCCGGCCTGCTCGACGAGCAGGGTGCCCGCGCCGCCCGCCGTCGCATCGCGCTGGAGAGCGACTTCTACGGCGCGATGGACGGCGCCGTGAAGTTCGTGAAGGGCGACGCCGTCGCCGGCCTCATCATCGTGGCCGTCAACCTCATCGGCGGCTTCGCCATCGGCGTCGTCAGCCGCGGCCTGCCGATCGGCGAGGCCGCCGCCACCTACTCACTGCTGACCGTCGGCGACGGACTCGTCGCCCAGATCCCTGCCCTGCTGCTGTCGCTGGCCACGGGCATGATCGTCAACCGGGTGAAGAGCGAGGAGAGCGACCTCGGCCGGGAGCTCGGTTCCCAGCTGTTCCGCAACCCGCTCGCCCCCCGCATCGGCGCCGGGGCCGCCGCCCTCGTCGGCATCCTCCCCGGCATGCCCAAGATCCCGTTCTTCGGCGCTGCCATCGGCCTGTGGATCGTGTCGGGCCGCATCAAGAAGGCGACCGTCATCGAGACGCCCATCCTCGACCCCGTCGTGCGGGTCGGCCCCGACGATCCCGAGGCGCTCATCGCCCAGATGCGCATCGAGCCGCTCGAGCTCCGGCTGGCCTTCGACTGCGTCGACGTGGCGACCGACGGCGACCTGCTCGCCCGGGTGCGTGAGCTCCGGCGCCAGCTGGCCATGGAGCTCGGCTTCGTCCTCCCCCAGGTGTCGACCACCGACGACGCCAGCCTGGGGCCCGGCGAGTACCGCGTCCACGTGGCCGGCGTCGACGTGGGGGGCGGCCGCGTCCCCGCAGGCTGCGTCCTCGCCCTGCCCGACCCCTCGTACGGAAACGACGACGCCACGCTGGCCGCGCTCGGCGAGAAGGTCGTCGAGCCGGTGTTCGGCCTCGTCGGCTACTGGGTGCCCGAGACCGAGCGCCAGGCTGCGGCGGCCGTCGGCGCCACACTGGTGAGTCGGTCAGCCGCCATCGTCACCCATCTCGCCGAGGTGGCCCGCCGGCAGGCTCCCGACCTGCTCACCCGCCAGCAGGTGGCCGACCTGGTCGAGGGGCTCCGCCACGAGCAGCCGCTCCTGGCCAACGAGGTCGGCAACGACCGCGTGCCGGTCGCCACCGTCCACCAGGTCCTCCGGGCCCTGCTGTCGGACCGGATCGGCATCCGCGACCTGGGCCGCATCGTCGAGACGCTCTCGTCCAGCGTGGCCACGATCAAGGCCCCCGAGCAGCTGGCCGACGAGTGCCGGGTGGCCCTCGGCCCCCAGATCGTGTCGAAGCTGGCCCCGGCCAGCCGCGTGTCGGCGCTGCTCCTGGTGCCGTCGGTCGAGGGTCAGCTGCTGGCCGCCGTGCGGGAGATCGACGGCAGCGCCCACCTGGCGCTCGAGCCCGAGCCGATCGAGCGTCTCCGGGCCGCGGTGGCCGAGGCCTGGGAGCGCTCGGCCGGTGGCGATCCGGTGGTCCTGGTGTGCGCCCCCGCCCTGCGCC
>JANPGL010000775.1:0-2885 GCA_031423915.1 Actinomycetes bacterium
GGTGGGGATGTGATGGTCGACGGGGCGGCCGTCGCGGTCGACGAAACCGACCCGGCCGTTCGGAAGGACCAGTAGGTGCCACCCGCGCAGGTGGCCGAGTCGGTGGTGGGGTTTGCACACCCGCCGCATGTTGCGGTGCGCGGCTCGACCGCCGTGGGCGTCGCGCACGACGTGGTCGAGGTCGAAGTCCCGACCGTCGTCGTCGCACCCGTCGATCACGTGCAACACCGTCGAGCCGTCGTCGTCCTGGGTCCTCCAGAACCGGCGGTCCGTCTGCTGGTGCTCCGCACCGTCGCAGGTGCGCATGGTCCCTCAGGGAGGGACGAGGTGCACCAGCGTCAGCCGTCGAAGCGAAGCGTGCAGCGCAGCGAGCCGCCGCGCCCGGCGTGTCCGGTGCCGATCAGGATCGACGCCGGCACCTTTCGGCCGAAGCCGGGCGAGTACCAGCCCTCCACCGGGTCGGGTTCGCCGCGGTGCGCTCGCCACGTGAGCGTGGGGTCGAGCAGGAGCTGGGCCGAGCCGCCGGGCCACCACAGGTGCGCCGCCGGGCCGACGAGCTCCACCTCGACCTGCGGGCCGAGCGGCCACGACAGGCGGGCCGGGTGCGCCTCGCCCGACAGGACCACGTCGGTCACGTCGATCGTGCGGGCCGTGCGGTCGAAGCGCACCGTGCGGCGATGGGTGGCGGCGTCGTCGAGTCGGATGTAGCCCTCGTGCTGCGCGGTCCACACCACGACATCACCCAGGTCGCTCAGCTCGATCCGCCGCGTCGGCACGTGCCGGGTCCACAGGAACGGCCCGCCGGACACCGCCTGGTCGACGCCGTCGAGCTCCAGGGTGGCGTGCGACCGAGTGCCCCGGAACCACGAGCGCCACTCGGGGTCGCCGTGGTAGCAGAACGTGCCCGGGTCGGCGATCACGTCAACCCCCTCGTGGCGCACCTCGAGCGCCAGCGCGTCGGCGTGGCCGTGTGCGGCGATCGACAGGAACCCCAGCGGGCCGTCGTCGCCGCGCACCCAAACTTCGGGGTGCACACCGCGCGCCGTGCGCATCAGCACGATGCCGGCGTCGCCGAAGCCCTCGGGCCGCTCGGCCGGCCGGTCGTTGGCGGCGGGCGGCCGCAGCACGGCCGTCAGCATCGTCGTGCGCACGTCGGCGTCGGGCAGCGACGGCCACCACGGCCGGGCGCCGAGCACCGCAGCACCGGTGGCCAGGATCGAGCCCCAGCGGTTGGCCGACGGGTCGTCGACGACGAGCACGAGGCCGTCGTCGCCGTCGCCCTGGCGGGCCGGGTGCAGCGTCACGTCGACCACGCCCGCCAACGCGTCGACCATGCGGACGACGGCGTCCCACAGCGTCGCCGGCACGGCCCGGGTGGCCAGGTCGAGCTCGGCGATGCCGACGAGCGCCAGCTCGAGCGTCAGCCCGTGGTACTCGCTGGCCAGCTCTCGGTTGATGCCGCTCGGGAAGGTCTGCAGGTCGACCTCGCTGGCGAGCAGGTCGAGGCCGGTGGCCCGCCACGCCTCGCTCTCGGCGAACCACGGGAACGCCGTGGCCGCCACGAGCAGGCCGGCGGCTTCGGCGACCACGTGGTTGTTGGCCGACGACCCGGTCGAGTACAGGGTGGCCAGGTAGTCCTGGTGGTGATGGAGCTGGCGGAGCGCGTCGGGGTTCTTCTCGAACAGCCCGGCCGCGCCCGACCAACCGTCGAGCAGGCGGCGCACCCAGGCCCACGACACGAGCCGGATGCCCAGCTCGATGCCGCTCGTCCAGTGCACACCCGACAGGTACGGGTTGGCCTTCCACCACGAGCGCAGATGGGCCGCGCACCGCTCGGCGTACCGCTCGTCGCCGCTCAACCAGTAGGCGGATGCCAGCACGGTGAGGTGGTGGTGCCGCGACGGCTCCCACACGTTCTTGATGTTGCCGACCACGGCCTGATCCCGGTGCGGGATGTCGAAGGCGTACATCTCCTGGGGGGCCCGAACACCCGACGCGGCATCGAGGAACCAGTCGGGGTCGACGAGATCATGGCGCTCGATGCCGAACACCTCACCGTGCCCGTCCATCAGGTGGTCGGCTGCGTGCAGCAGCGCCTTGCGGGCGGCCGGCGTCACGGCGTCGGCCAGCGAGGCCGGCAGCGCGGCGGCGAACGGGGGCACCGAGGTGGGCACGGCGAGCGGGTCGACGGCGCCGACGCCGATCTGGCGCGACTTCCACCGCTTGCGCACCGCCATGTGGCGGGCACGGTTGCGGATCTCCGTCGGCGTCATGGCCCGCAGGCGGGCCACGTACCACGACGGCTTCATGCCCAGCTCGGCAGCTTCACCGTGGTGCCCGTGGCCACCGACTCGTCGACGGCGATCGTCGCCGACGTCACGGCAGCCAGCGTGCGCAGCGGCACGGGCATCGGCCCTCCGGTGCGCACCGACGACAGGAACGCCTCGACCTCGGCCTTCTGGCCCTTGTCGGGGCCCACGGAACGCTGCTTGCGGGGCTTGTCGCCGCTGAACAGCGTGGCCGACGAGAAGTTGTCGAGGCGCGACACGCGGCCGTCGGCCACCACCTCGAACGTCTCCTTCTGGAACTTGCGGGCGCCGAGCGTGGTGTAGGTCACCACGCCGATGGAGCCGTCGGCGAACGTGATCGTCACGTGCACGTCGTCGGCCAGCGAGCCGGCGCGCGCCGCGCTGACCGCCACCGGGTCGGCACCCACCCACCACGCCATGGTGTCGATGAAGTGACCGCCCTCACCGCAGAAGCGGGTGCCCTCGGCATCGGCCTGGGCGTACCAGCTGGTCGCCTCCATCTTGCCGGCGTTGACCAGGTAGCGCAGCAGCGCGGGCTGGCTGCGACGACCGGCACGATCGCGCAGCTCGGTGAGC
>JANPGL010000776.1:0-8444 GCA_031423915.1 Actinomycetes bacterium
ACTGGATGCCGCTCATCCTCGACTCGCCCGCCTACCGCAGCGGCAAGACGCTCGTCGTCGTCACCTTCAACGAGGCCAACCCCGTGCCGTCGGGCTCGCGTGCCGCCGACTCGAGCGGCTGCTGCAACGAGCCGAGCGGCCCCAACGTGACCGACCCGGGCTACAGCAACGTGCTCGGCCTGTTCGGCATCCAGAAGCCGCCGTCACCCACCAACCGGTACCCCGGTGGCGGCAAGGTCGGCGCCGTGCTGCTCAACCCGCGTTGGATCAAGGCGGGCAGCATCAACACGACGGGCCAGTACAACCACTACTCGGCGCTGCGCTCCTACGAGGACCTGCTCGGCCTCACCAAGGGCGGCGACGACGGCCTCGGCCACCTCGGCTTCGCCGGCCAGACCGGCCTGAAGCCGTTCGGCACCGACGTGTTCAACGCCAAGCCGGGTCGCGAGCGCGACTGACGGTTCGGACGGTGCGAAGTCCAGTGGTCGCGGCGTCTTCGCCGCGGCCACTGTGGCGTCAGTGATCGAGATCCGACCCCTGGCGGCCGTCGACGTCGACGTCGTCGCCGAGTTGCACGTCGAGAGCTGGCGCGTCGCCTATCGGGGCATCGTGCCCGACGACCTGCTCGACGGCGAGCCGTTCCGCGCCTCGCGGTTCGAGCGGTGGCGCAGCCGGCGATTCGATGACGAGCCGCAGGGATGCGCCACGCTCGTCGCCGAGCTCGACGGCGCCGTCGTCGGGTTCGCCGACGTCGGCCCGGAGCGCCCGCAGGCCGACGGGCGCGAGCGTGGCTGGGGCGAGGTGTACGCGTTCTACCTCCACCCTTCGGCCTGGGGTTCGGGCGCGGCCGCGCCCCTGATGGCGGCATGCGTGCAACGGCTGGCCGACGCCGGGTTCGCGGACGCCGCCCTCTGGGTGTTCCGCGACAACGCCCGGGCCCGGGCCTTCTACGCCAGGACGGGCTGGGTCCACGCGGCCGACCGGGCCGAGCACATCATCGAGTTCGCTCCGGGCGTGGGCGCCGCCGAGGTGATCTACCAGCGCTCGCTGCCGTCGCGATCGGCCCCGTAGGCTTGGCCGGATGCCCACCAGCCCCGTGGCGCCCGCCGGCGTCGAAGACGTGGCGGCCGCCCTCGCCGCCCACGACTACCTCCCCGACCAGGGCCTGGCCACGGCCGTGTTCCTGGCGTTGCGCCTGCACCGGCCGCTGCTGCTCGAGGGCGAGGCGGGGGTGGGCAAGACCGAGGTGGCCAAGGTGCTGGCCCGGTGGACGGGCGGTGAGCTCATCCGCCTGCAGTGCTACGAGGGCATCGACTCGGCCCAGGCGGTGTACGAGTGGGACTACTCGCGTCAGCTGCTGCACCTGCGCACGGCCGAGGCCACGGGGGCGGCGGGTACGGTCGACACCGAGTCGCTGGAGCACGAGCTGTACGACGAGCGCTTCCTGGTGAAGCGCCCGCTGCTGCGCGCGGTCGACCACCGCGAGGGGCCGCCGCCGATCCTCCTCATCGACGAGGTCGACCGGGCCGACGACGAGTTCGAGGCGTTCCTGCTCGAGGTGCTCAGCGACTACCAGATCACCGTGCCCGAGCTCGGCACCTTCAAGGCGTCGACGCCACCGGTGGTCATCCTCACCTCGAACCGCACGCGCGACGTGCACGACGCACTCAAACGCCGCTGCCTGTACCACTGGGTCGAGCACCCCGACTTCGAACGCGAAGTGGCCATCGTGCGCCTGCGCGCCCCGGAGTGCTCGGAGCGGCTGGCGCGCCAGGTGGCCGGGGCCGTCGAGGCCATGCGTGCGCTCGGCCTCTACAAGCCGCCCGGCGTGGCCGAGACGATCGACTGGGCCACGGCGCTGGCGCTGCTCGGCGTCAGCGAGCTCGACGAGGCGACCGTGCGCTCGACGCTCGGCACCGTGCTGAAGTACCGCGAGGACGCCGAGCGCGTCGAAGGGCACGGCATGGCCGACCTCATCCGCCAGGCCTTCGAGCGCGGCCAGCTGCAGCGGTGACCGACGGCGGGCCGGTCGAGCCGCTGCGCGGCGGCGGCACCGAGGTGCGCTTCGGCGCCGACTTCGTGGCGGCGCACGCGGTCGACCACTTCGCCCGGCCGATCACGGCGCCCGAACCCGTGGCCGTGGCGTTCGCTCGGCTGCTGCGGGCCGCCGGTCTGGCCGTGCCCACCGACACGGTGCTCACGTTCGTGGCCGCGCTCGACGCCGTGGGACTCGACGACCGCGACGGCGTGTACTGGGCCGGCCGGGCGACGCTCGTGCGTCGACCCGAGGATCTGGCGCTCTACGACAAGGCGTTCGCCGTGTTCTGGGAGCAGCGCCGCGGCCGAGCCGAGATCCCCACGGAGAAGCGCGAACAGCACATCACCGTGCTGATCGACGACGGACCCGACGGTGGCCGCGACGACGGCCAGGAGCCGCCCCCGCCGTCGGACGAGCCGACGATCACGCTCCGCTTCTCGGCCGCCGAGGTGCTGCAGCACAAGGACTTCGCCGCCTACACCGACATCGAGCTCACCGAGGCGCACCAGCTGATGGCCCGCATGCGGCTCGCCGGCTCGCTCCGCCGTTCGCGCCGCATGGTCCCGTCGAAGCGGAACCGGGGTAGGCCCGACCTGCGACGCACCGTCCGGGCGGCGCTCCGCGCTGGCGGCGAGCCGGTGCGACGTCGCTACCTGACGCAGGGCACCCGACCGCGCCGGCTCGTGCTGCTGCTCGACGTGTCGGGCTCGATGGAGCCCTACGCCCGGGCGCTCGTCCGCTTCGTCCACGCCGCGGTGGCCGGCCGCACCAAGGTCGAAGCGTTCGCGCTCGGCACGCGGCTCACCCGCATCACGCGCGAGTTGTCGAGCCGCGACCCCGACCTGGCCATCGGCAAGGCGGCCGGGAGCGTGAAGGACTGGGCCGGCGGCACGCGCCTGGGCGACGGCCTGCGCCAGTTCAACGACCAGTGGGGCGTGCGCGGCATGGCCCGCGGCGCCGTCGTGGTCATCCTGTCCGACGGCTGGGACCGCGGCGACCCGGGCGACCTCGCCGAGCAGATGGCCCGGCTCCACCGCGTCACCTACAAGCTCGTGTGGGTGAACCCGCTGAAGTACACGCCCGGCTACGCGCCGCTGGCGCGCGGCATGGCGGCCGCGCTCCCCCACATCGACGCCTTCGTCGAGGGCCACTCGCTCGACGCCATGGAGGAACTGGCCCGCGTCATCTCGTCCGACTGACGGGGGCGCCCCGGGGCCGGCCCGATCGGGCGGCCGTCCGGACGTCGGGCCGAACGTCGGTAGTCAATCCGTGACCATCGCTGGCACAATGCACGCATGATCGAGGTGTTGAACGACATCGAACGCTGGCGCGCCGCCGGCAAGCGCGTGGCCGTGGCCCGAGTGGTCGGAATCGACGGGTCGGGTCCGCGCGACCCGGGCGCCACGATGGTGGTGTCGGAAGACGGCGAGGTAGCCGGTTCGGTGTCGGGCGGCTGCGTCGAAGGCGCCGTCGTCACCGAGGCGCTCGCCGTGCTGGCCGGTGAGCGCCCGCGCCGGATCGTGACGTTCGGCTACTCCGACGACGAGGCCTTCGCCGTCGGCCTGACGTGCGGCGGCACGATCCACGTGTACGTCGAGCCGCTGGACTGGTGAGCGCCGTGGCGACCGTCTACGAGACCCTTCGCGATGCCCTGCGCGCCGCCGAGCCGGTGGCGCTGGCCAGCATCACGCACGGCCCGGGTACGGGCGGCAAGCTCCTCGTGCGTCCGTCGGGCGACGCGGTCGGCACGCTCGGCGACGCCGAGCTCGATCGCGTGGTGGCGCGCGACGCTCGGGCCGAGCTCGAGGCCGGCCGCACGGGTACCCGGCACTACGGACCCCAGGGCCAGACCCTGTCCGAGGACGAGCCCGACCTCACGGTCAACACCGTGTTCATCGAGAGCTTCGCCCCACCGCCGACCATGGTCATCTTCGGCGCCGTCGACTTCACCGCCGCGCTGGCCCGGGTGGCCAAGGTGCTCGGCTACCGCGTGATCGTGTGCGACGCCCGCAAGGTGTTCGCCACGACCCGCCGGTTCCCGATGGCCGACGAGGTCGTCGTCGACTGGCCCGACCGGCTGCTCGATCGCATCGGCGCCGGCCTGGGGCGGCGCGACGCGGTGTGCGTGCTCACCCACGACCCGAAGTTCGACGTACCGGCCATCAAGGGCGCCCTGGCCACCCGTGTCGGCTACCTGGGGGTGATGGGCAGCCGCAAGACCCACGCCAAGCGGCTGCAACGCCTCGCCGAGGTCGGCGTCACGGCGGCCGACGATCTCGCCCGCGTCCACGCGCCGACCGGGCTCGACATCGGCGCGCGCACGCCGGAGGAGACGGCGGTGTCGATCTGCGCGGAGATCATCGCCAGCCGGACGGACCGCACGGTGCCGTCGCTGCGATCGGGCGAGGGCCCGATCCACTGACCCCGGCGAGTTCCGTGCCTCGAGCGGCTCGGCTCAGGCAATTAGTGGCGAACCGAAGGTGCGAGCCGTCGACGACCAGTCGTCGACCTGCACCGGCACGCCCGTCTGCACGGCGTGCACGATGGCCTTGCCGGCACCGAGGTACAGGCCCACGTGGCCGGGGTAGTGCGTGATGTCGCCCGGCTGCAGCTGGGCCTGCGTGATCGGACGGACCGCGGCGATCTGCTCCTCGGACTGGTGCGGCAGGGCCACCGCCGCCGCGGCCCAGGCGTAGAGCACCAGACCCGAGCAGTCGAACCCGTCGGCCGGCGACGCGCTGGCCCACTGGTAGCGCACCCCGATCTGCGCCAGGGCGGTGAGCACGACCTTCAGGCGGACCGGCGTCGTCTGCGCCCAGGCGGCGTCGAGCTCGGCGGCGGTGGCGGTGGTGAGGCGGCTGGCCACCACGGCGGCGACCTTGGCCCGGGCGTCGGCCACCGCGGCGCCGGTCTGCCCGGCCGCCACCTTCTGGAGCAGGTCGGCCGACAGCACGGCGAGCGGGTCACCGACGACCCCGCGGCTGATGATCGGCCGGGGAAGTGCACCGGGCGCCTTGGGGGCGAACGCCGCCCGGGCACCGGTGGCCCGGGGGTCGACCGTGGTCGGCGGCGTGGTGGCGGCGGACGTCGTCGTGGGCGCGGGGCCGGCGGCCAGCGCCGGCACGGCCAGCGCGAGGCTGGACGTCACCACTGCCGCCAGTGCGACACCACGTACGAAGCGAACCGTCACCAGATCTCCTGTCAGAACGTTCGGACTCTAGTCATGACGGATGGGTTACGACCAGCACCCTGGTCATCACCCGCGGGGCTCACGAAGTGGTCGCGGTACTTGCGCATGGCCTCGACCTCGACGGTGCGACCCGTGGTCGGGGCGTGGACGATCGCGCCTCCGCCCAGGTAGAGCTCGACGTGCCCGGGGTAGCCGACGAGGTCGCCGAGGCGGGCCTCCTCGATCGGGTGGCCGTCGAGCGCCAACTGCCCGTACGACGAGTGCGGCAGTTCGACACCCGCCGACGCCCACGCCCAGCTCGTGAAACCGGAGCAGTCGAAACCCTGGTCGGGTGCGCTACCGAGACGCCGGTACGGCACCCCCACCTGCGACAGCGCCGCCAGCGCCACCGCGAGCTCGGTGGGCGAGGCCGCTTCCCACGCCGCCACGACGGGCGCCGGGTCGACGCCGGCGGCGGTCGCCACCGCACCGGCGAGCTCACGGCGCACCCGGAGCGAACCGCCGCCCGACCGAAGCGCCTCCGTCGCGGACGACGCCAGACCCACGAGCACGACCTGCTCGGTGCGGACCGCCGCTGTCCGGGGGGCCGCAGACGCCCGGCCGGCCGGGGCGAGCGCCCCGACAGACCCGACGACCAGCCCGCTCACCAACAGCGTTGTCCGCCACCTCGGCCGGTGATGCTGCTGCCGGCTCTGCGCTTGGAGCGCCATTCGCTACCTGCACCCTCCACGAACCGCCAGCCCCCGGTGCGCCACCCCGTGTTCGTCGGGTGGCCGTCCTGTGTTGCAGCTGTCGTAACGGTGTTTCCGTTGGGTGACGTTCTAACGCGCACAACAGCAACAATGCAACCGTTTCGTGACTTTTGGCAGGACTAGAGCCCCCCTTAAGGGTGAGAAACGGTGGCCCTTCTGCTTGACTGACCCGATGGTCCAACCGGCGGCACCCCTTGGCGGGCTGGTGCTCCTCGGCGCCGGGGCCGGGTCGCGGTTCAGGGGCGCGACGCACAAGCTGCTGAGTGCCTGGGGCGGCCTCACGCTGCTGGAACGTACCGTCGGCACCGCGCTGGCGGCCGACTGCGGACCGGTCCTCGTCGTCACGGGCGCCGCTCGGCTCACGGTCCCGAACGGCGCGCTCGTGGTCCACCACGACGGGTGGGCCGAGGGCCAGGCCACGTCCCTGCAGCGGGCGATCCTCGTGGCCCGCGCCCTCGGCTGGCCGGCGGTCACGGTCGGCCTGGCCGACCAGCCCGGCATCACCGCCGAGGCGTGGCGTCGCGTCGCGTCCGCCCGATCACCGCTGGCCGTGGCGGCCTATCCTGACGGGCGGCGCAACCCCGTGCGCCTCGGCAAGGACATCTGGGGCCTGCTGCCCACCACGGGCGACGAAGGCGCACGCTCGGTCATGCGACTTCGGCCCGACCTCGTGGAAGAAGTACCGTGCTCCGGCGATCCCGCCGACATCGACACCGCGGAGGACCTCGTCCGATGGAACTGGTCAACGACTTCACCGTGAACGTCCCCGTGGGCGAAGCATGGACGACCCTCACCGACGTTGAGCGCATCGCGCCCTGTCTGCCCGGGGCACAGCTCCAGGAGATCGAGGGCGACACGTTCCGCGGCGTCGTGAAGGTCAAGGTGGGTCCGATCCTCGCCCAGTTCAAGGGGCAGGCCCACTTCGTGGAGAAGGACGACGTCAACCACAAGGCGGTCCTCAAGGCGGAGGGTCGCGAGACCGGCGGCAAGGGCAACGCCTCGGCCATGATCACGGCCCAGTTGACCCCGCAGGGCGAGTCGACGACCTACGTCAAGGTCACCACCGACCTCACGATCACCGGCAAGGTCGCCCAGTTCGGGCGTGGCGCCATGGCGGACATCTCCAACAAGCTCCTCGGCCAGTTCGTCGAGAACCTCGAAACGATGGTGCTGGTGAAGGACGGGGCGTCCACGGCCGCCGCGACCTCGGCGGCGACGGCCGGCGCCGCCGCGACCACGGCGACCACCGAGACCACCGCCCCGCCGCACGCCGCCGCCTCCAACGGCGCGTCGTCAGGTGCCGCCGCCGAGCCGACCGTACGCAAGATCGAGCAGGCCGACGTGGCGCCGCTCGACCTCGCCGAGGTGGCCGGAAGCGCCATGTTGAAGCGGCTGCTCCCGCTCGTTGCTGTCGTCGGACTGGTACTCCTCGTGTTCTTCCGGCGTCGCCGCCGCTAAAGCAGGGTTAGGAATCTTTACTTCCCTTTCTGGGTTCTCGATCGCGCGCGACAATAACGGCGTGTCAGTGATCCAGCAGGGGACCGGGAGGGACAGCGACGGTCGTCGTCGGTCGCGCCTCAGCCTCGAACGCCTCGTCGGTGCCGCGCTCGATGTCGCCACCGAGATCGGTGCCGACCGCCTGACGATGAAGGACGTGGCCAGCCGGCTCGGCGTCGGCACCATGAGCCTCTACTACTACGTGCCCGACAAAGCGGCGCTGCTCGACGCGGTCGTGTCGCGCCTCTACGGGACCGTCAGCCTCCCGAGTCGTGACGACCCGTGGCCCGCCCAGGTCGACGCCATCGCCCGCCAGGTGTACGTGCGCTTCGCCGGCGTCCCGGGGCTCGACCCGCTCGCGGTGTCCCGCCAGCCCCCCCACGAGCACCGCGTGCGGGTCGTCAACGGGCTGCTGGGCGCGCTCCACGACGCCGGACTGTCGGCCGACGACGCCACCATCGCCGCCACGGTGGTCCTCGGGTTCGCGGTCGGGCGCGGCACCGCCGCCTCGCGCACGCCCGCTGCCCCTGCCGACGCCCAGAACGGTGACCGGGACGGTGTCCGGACCCCGCCGCCGCCGGGCCGGCTCGACCAGCTCGCCGCCGACCAGGTCTTCGACTTCGGGCTCCAGCTCCTTATCGACGGGCTCGCCCAGCGCGTGACGCCGAGCGTCTCGTAGCCTGCCGGCGTGGCCTCCCTGCCCGCCGACCTCGACGCCGTCACCACCCTGCTCGGACGGGCGCCCCGCGGCGCGTTCGACGTCGTCGTGCGCGACTCCGACGGCGCCCCGGTCGTGTTGCGCAACGCCCCGTTCCTCGACGACGGGACGCCCATGCCGACGCGCTACTGGCTGGTCGGCGCCGACGCCCACCTCGCCGTCAGCCGGCTCGAGTCGACCGGCGGGGTTCGCCGCGCCGAGGTCGAGATCCCGGCCGCCGCGGTGGCCGACGCCCATCGCCGCTACGCA
>JANPGL010000777.1:0-2796 GCA_031423915.1 Actinomycetes bacterium
GGAACCGATGCCCACGTTGACCCGACCGTTCGAGAGGTGGTCGACGGTGGCGATCTCGCCTGCGAGCACACCGGGCGCGCGGTATGGCGTGTCGATGATGCTCATGCCGATCCGCACCTTGGTTGTCTTCGCGGCGAGCCACGGGATGAGCGGCATGCCGTGGAGCCACTCGCCTCTGGCGGACACCGGCAAGGCCTTCGGGAACTGCTCCATCATGCCGAAGGAGTGCTGGAGCTCCTGGCGGTCGGAGGCTTCGGGGACGACGATGCGATCGAGCGTCCACACGGAGTCGAAGTCGAGCTCCTCGGCGAGGGCGGTGAGGTCGTCGAGCTCCTTGACGGTCACCTTGTCGCGGAAGTTCGGCAGGTACAGAGCGAGCTTCATGAGAGCCTCCTAGGCCAGTCTCCGGCGGGTCGCGGGCCGATGCGACCGGCACCCCCGTGCCCGTCGACCTGCCTGTGCACCGAACCCTACCGGTCGCCGCTACCGGCCCCGGCAGGGTCGAAGGTCAGCTCGGCGCCGTCCCGGCTGCCTCGGCCCGGAGCCCCTCACGCAGCTCGCGCTTGACCACCTTGCCGTAGTTGTTCGTCGGCAACGCGTCGACGAAGCGGTACTCCTTGGGCCGCTTGAACCGGGCGATGTGGTCGAGGCACGTCCGATCGAGGTCCTCCACCGGCGGTGGCGCCGCGCCGTCGGCGACCACCACGAAAGCCACGACCGCCTCGCCCCATTCGGCGTCGGGTCGCCCGACCACGGCGGTGGCGCCGACACCGGGGTGGCGGAGCAGGGCCTCTTCGACCTCGCGCGGGTAGATGTTCATGCCGCCGCTGATGATCAGGTCCTTGGACCGGTCGCGCAACGTGAGGTACCCGTCGGCGTCGAAGCTGCCCACGTCGCCGGTGTGCAGCCAGCCACCGCGCAACGTGTCGGCCGTGGCGTCGGGCGCGTTCCAGTACCCGGCCATGACCACGTCGCCGCGCACCAGGATCTCGCCGGCCTCGCCGACAGGCAGCTCGCGGTCGTCGCCGTCGACGACGCGGACCTCGACGTCGGTGCGGGGGAAGCCGACGCTCTGCATGCGCTCGAGCCAGCGCGGATGGTCCCGCTCGGCGTGGTCGGCTTTCGACAGGGCGGTGATCGTCATCGGCGTCTCGCCCTGTCCGTAGATCTGACCCAGGCGCGGGCCGAAGACGGCGAGGGCTTCCTGCAGATCGGCCAGGTACATCGGCGCGCCGCCGTAGATGATCGTCTTCAGGTGGGACAGGTCGGCACCGGCGACAGCCCGGTCGCCGGTCAGCCGCTTCACCATGGTGGGCGCCGCGAAGAACGTCATGCCCGACCAGCGCTGGAGGAGCGCGGCGATCTCGTCGCCGTCGACGCCGCCCGACTCGGGCACCACGCTCACCGCGCCGCGGGCGATGTGGGGGAGCCCGTAGAGGCCCGATCCGTGCGAGATGGGTGCGGCGTGGAGGATGCTGTCGTGCGGGGTGACGGGGTCGATGTCGGCGAAGTAGCTGAGCGACATCATCAGCAGGTTGCGGTGGGTGAGCGTGGCACCCTTGGGCCGACCCGTGGTGCCGCTCGTGTAGAAGAGCCAAGCCGCGTCGTCCGGGCGTCGGCCGACCAGCGGTGCCGGCGACGACGCCGTGAGCCGGCCCCACCGCTCGCCCGGCGCCACCACCGCCGCGTGCACCGCTTCGACGGTGCCGACCAGCGATTCGACGTCGTCGGCATGGTCGTCGTCGGTGACGACGACCGACGACCCGCTGAGCTCGAGGATGTAGGCGATCTCGTCACGGTGGAGTCGGGCGTTGACCGGCACCGCCACGAGGCCGGCGTGCCAGATGGCGAACAGCGCCTCGAGGTACTCGGGCCGGTTCCGCATCACGATGGCGACCCGGTCGCCCGGTGACAGGCCGAGGTCGTCGCGCAACCCGGCGGCCGCACCGGCCGCCCGGGCGGCGAACGCACCCCAGCTGGCGTGGACGCGCTCGCCCTCGGCCAGCGCCGGCTCGTCGGGCCGCAGGCGGCCGTTGCGCTCGACCCAGACGGCCAGGTTCATCGTGCTGCACCCCCCGAGATCAGGAAGGTGACCGTGCCGTGCCTGAGCCGTTCCTCCACGGCATCAACGTAGCTCCCTCGCCGAGACGGCCGCCGAGGCCGACTTCGACGACGGCGTCAGGCTGGGCGCGTGAACATGGCATTCGAACCCGTCGGATCTTGGTGTGTCAACGCGACTCGGTCGCGACGATCGCTCCCACCGGTGAATGCCGGAAGGCGTCGAAGAACGCTCTTAGCGCCTCGTTGGAGCCGGTCATCTGCACCTCGCCGCGCCGTTGGGCGTCGGCGAGGGAGACGCGGCCCAGGTAGGTGCGGTACAGCGCCGCCCGGTCGGTTCGCAGGGTGACGTCGACCTCGAAGCCGGGATCAGCCAGACAGAGCGAGGCTTCGTCTTCGACGACGATCCAGTACCGACTCGGGTGGTCCGTGAACGGCACGTAGACGGTGAAGCGAGGGCGAGGGGGGCCGGTGGTGTCCAGTTGGCGGTGAAGCCACCAGAGCAGGAGATCCGGGTCGAGTTCGTCGGCCGTCGGTTCGCCGAAGGTCCACAGCGCGGCCCACGTGGCGAGGCCGAACACGACCGGCTCGAGGGCTCGGCCCGATTCCGTCAGCTGATACGAACCGTCCTCGTGATGTTCGATCACACCGGCCGTTGTGAGCTGGCGGAGGCGCCGGGTGAGAAGCGCTCGGGACAAGCCGGGGTTGCCACGGATCAGCTCGTTGAACCGGTTCGTG
>JANPGL010000778.1:0-3098 GCA_031423915.1 Actinomycetes bacterium
CCCGAGCCGCGACCACCGCCTACCTTGTCGGCTGACCTCAACGGCGACTTGTCCCAGCTCACCGAGCTGCGCCAGCAGTGCGCTGCGCTGCTCGGGCCCCTGTCCGACCTCGTGCTCGGCGATGTCCAACTCGTCGTCAGCGAGCTCGTCTCGAACGTCGTGCGCCACACCCCGCACCACACCGGCCGCCTGCTCGTCCGACACGATCCCGGCGAGGTGCACGTCGCAGTGTCCGATAGGTCCACGCAGCCGCCGCGACTGATGCACGACGCACCGGTCGGCGGCCGTGGCATCCAGATCGTCGATGCCGTCGCCAGCGCTTGGGGCGTGACCCGCGAGCGTCGCGGCAAGACCGTGTGGGCCGACATCCACATCGACGCGTAGCCGAGCCCCCAACGGCGGCCCGCAGCGCCCCGACCCTTCGTCGCCGCTGTGCAGTCGAGCACGGCTGGCGAAGAGAGGTCGGTGTCCCCGGTCCGCTCCCGGGTGGGACCGCGAGCGGCAATCCAAGCACACCGACCTAGCCGCTGGGTTGTACCCGCCAGCCCGGCTGCCGAACCGGCCTGCGAACACCCCTGAGACGGATCGTAGAGTTCCGGCTCGCCGGTGCTACGGCCGCTGCTTGATGCCAGCGGCCAGCAGCTGCACGACCTCGGTCGGGGCGTGGTTCAATCTGCCCGCGTTCAGCGATCGATGTCTTCCGGTTCGTGCGCCGCTGGAGGTGCGGCGATGGCAACAGGCTGTTTCACGATCGAATCGACCGATGCGTCCCGGGCACGGCTGCGGCTCAGCGGCGAGTTCGACGACGGCACCGAACTGGGCGACGCCCTGCGAGCTCTGTGCGAGCCTGGCCGGCACGTCGACCTCGACATGACCGATGTGACGTTCTTCGGGTCGAGCGGCCTGGGAGCGCTGCAAGACGCCCGACAGACGGCCCGGTCCAGCGGTGGCACGTTGCACATCGTGGCGGCGTCGCCGCAAGTGCTGCGCTTATTGGAGCTGACGCAGCTCACCGACTTCTGGCGCCCTGCTGGCGGCGAGGACGCCTCGTCCGGTCACGACCTCGAGCGCTGAGCCCGGACTGTCATGGTCGTGCCGCAGGCTCGTCGTGCGCGGTTCCGGACCCCGTTGTCGACGGGTCGGGGCTTCGCGACCATCGTGGCCTTGTTGTTGGTGGTCCTCGTCGCCGTCGGGGCGGTGATGGCCGCTCTGCCGCTTCGCGGGGTGCGCGTGCTCGACGATCGACGCGAAGTGCTGCAAGGCGCAGCCACGGTCGAGCGGTTGCGCACCGCGTACGTCGACGAGGAGACCGCCATCCCGCGGCTACCTCGCCGCCGCCACGGATCGGACCTTCCTCGAACCGTTCGCTGCCGGGCAGCGGGCCATGATCGAGGCCACCGCATCCCTGCGACAGAGCTTCGACGCCGACCAAGACGTGCTGCGTCTGCTCGACGCCGTGACCGACGCCGGACGCCAGTGGACCGGCACCGTCGCCCGACCGGTCCTCGATGCCCCGGACAACAGCGCCGACCCCGTCGAGGCCGACACCGCCAAAGCATCGTTGGACCAGGTCCGTTCCAGTCTCGAGGCCCTGGCCACCAGGATCGATCAGCTCGCCGCCGACACCATCGAGAACTCGAGCAGCGCGCGGCATGTGGCAATCGCCGCCGGTGTCGTCAGCCTGGTGCTGTACGGCGCCCTCATCGTCCTCAGCGGCGTGCTGGTGCGAGCGTGGTTCGTGCGACCAGTGCCACGCCTCGAATCCTTGGTCGACGCCAACTCGCCCGACCTCGTCGGCGCCGTGCGCGGACCGAGCGAGATCGTGGCCGCCGCCCGGGTCGTGAGCGACCTGCGCCACGCCCTGGTCGTCGAACGCGACAGCGCCCGCCGCCAAAGCGAAGGGCTCGAACAGACCGCGACCCTGGCTGCGCAGGTCGCAGTCGAGCTGGGGGGCGCCACCGGCGAGTTCCCGGCCGGGTGGACCGTGGCGGCGTCGCTGGAGCCGGCCGAAGGACTCGTGGCCGGAGACAGCTACGGCGTCGTCCTTGCCAGTCCTGACGTGATCGCCGTCGTGGTCATCGACGTCGCCGGTCACGGCGCCCAACCCGCCCTCGAAGCGCTACGCTGCAAGGACCTCTTGAAAGCGGCGTGCGCTCGGGGCAGCAACCCGGCGAGGCGCTCGGCTGGCTCGACAACCACGACGCCCTCGCCCCCGGTCAGTTCCTCACCGCCATCGTCGCCCTGGTCGACACACGCACCGGTGTCGTGCGCTACGCCAACGCCGGTCACCCACCGCCCCGGCCCGCCACGGCGGGCTCGGTGGTCGAGCTCGCTCCCACGGGGCCGCTCCTCGGGGTGGTCCCTGCGACATGGCAGACCCGTACCGTCACGATGGACAAGCACAGTGTGCTCGTCGTTTACACCGGTGGCCTCCCCGAGGCCCGCAACTTGGATCGCTCGTTCTACGGCGAGAAACGAGTCGCCAGCCTCCTGGCCGAGATGACCACCGATGACGCAGGGAGCATCCTCAAGACCGTCCTCGACGACCTCGGTGCCGCCACCGGGTTCCGTCGCGCCGACGACGTCACCCTCGTCGTGGTGTCCCGGCAGGACCCCGACCTGAGTTCAAGTTGTGCGTCAGCGCCACCACGGCAGGCGGCGCGACACGGGCAAGAACGAGTGCTGGCCCGCCAGCAACGCGGCTCCGCCAAGCAAGTTGACGGCAATACCGGCCGCGCTCACGGGCGCCCACGCGGCCCAGCCCGCCTCGGCGATCGGGGCCGATCGTGCCCGTCGTGAGCGACGCCGCCCAGTTGAGCCCGATGGCGCGTATCAACGATCCCCCGAACCAGGCGGCACCGCGCACGTCGCAGAGGGTCCGGACGAAGTGGTTGCTCTCCGCGATGCGGCGACCACTACCCGACAGTCGGACGCCTTAACACGCCGAGAAACCCCAAATCGGGTGGTTCCAGCCTGGGAGAGCTTGTCCCTGGGTCTGTTGAAGTGAGGTGGTGATCCCTCCCCGTGTCCTGCCGTGGTGGCAGGGTTCGGGGGTCCTACCAAGACACTCCGAGGAGAGGGATCACCGTGAACAAGAA
>JANPGL010000779.1:0-3598 GCA_031423915.1 Actinomycetes bacterium
CACGGCGAGGACGTGGGGGAGGACGTGGAGGCGCGGGGCGGGCGCGGTCACCGGGCGACGCGGCGGCTCCTCGACCACGACGTGCGCATTGGTCCCGCCGAAGCCGAACGCGCTCACGCCGGCGAGTCGGGGCACGGGGCCCGCGGGCCACGGCTGCGGCTCCGTCGGGACGAAAAGCCGGCTGCCCGCGAGATCGATGTGCGGGTTGAGCGTCGTGAAGTGCAACGGCGCCGGGATCACCTCGTGCTGAAGGCAGAGCACGAGCTTGATCAGCCCGGCCATACCCGCGGCGGCCTCGAGGTGGCCGATGTTCGTCTTCACCGCGCCGAGGGCGACCGGCGGCGCAGTCGGCGCCGCCGACCGCAGCGCGGCGTCGAGCGCCTCTACCTCGATGGGATCGCCGAGCACCGTGCCCGTCCCGTGGGTCTCGACGAACGTGATCTGCTCGGGCAGCACCTGGGCGTCCGCCAACGCACGGCGAATGACGGCCTGCTGGGCCAACCCGTTCGGCGCACTCATCGCCGTCGAGCGTCCGTCTTGGTTGACCGCCGACCCACGTATCACGGCGACGATCGGGTCGTCGCCGGCGAGCGCGTCGGCGAGGCGCATGAGCACGACGGCCCCACAGCCCTCGCTGCGCACGAACCCGTCGGCCGACGCGTCGAACGTCTTGCAGCGACCGTCGGCCGACATGACACCCCAGCGCGTCATCGCCACCGTCGGCTCCGGATTGAGCACCACGTTCACGCCGGCGGCGACGGCGACGTCGCACTCACGGTCGCGCAGACTTCCGCAGGCCAGGTGCAGTGCGACCAACGAGGACGAACAGGCCGTGTCGACCGCGACACTGGGCCCGTGCAGGTCGAGCAGGAACGAAAGCCGGTTGGCGAGGATGGCGTGGACGTTGCCCGTGATCGAGTAGGCGTCGATCGCCTCAAGGTCGACGAGGTGGCGAGACGCGTAGTCGGACATCGTCGCGGCCACGAACACGCCCGTGGGCGACCCCGCGAGCCGCTCGGCCGACAGGCCGGCACGCTCCAGCGCCTCGAACGCGACCTCGAGGAGCAGCCGCTGTTGCGGGTCCATGCGCGCCGCCTCGCGCGGCGAGATCCCGAAGAAGGCGGCGTCGAAGCGGTCGAGACCGTCGACGAAGCCGCCCCACCGCGTGTTCATCCGCCCGGGCGTCGACGGGTCCGGGTCGAAGAGCGCGTCGATCGACCATCGGTCCGCCGGCACCTCGCGGATGGCATCGACGCCGCGTCCGACGACGTCCCAGTACGCCTCGGGGGTGTCGGCGCCGCCGGGAAAGCGGCAACCGACGCCGACGATGGCGATCGGCTCCGCGCGCCGGACGTCGGTGGCCTCGCGCTGGTCGTTGGCCTGCTGTGCCAGCAGCGCCAGCTTCACGGCCGACAGGCCCCGCAGAGATCCGGGCGCGTTCACGTCGTGCCCCCCATCAGGCGGGACAGCACGTCATCCTCGCTGAGCGCGGCGACCGCGTCGGCCGCCACGCCCTCGGCGGGCGAGTCGTCGGCGTTCGCGCCCGCGCCCGCGGCCTCGGTGGCGGGGGTCGACGACGGGCCGAGCCGGTCGCTGACGAAACGGGCGAGCGTTCGGACGGTCGGGTAGTTCCAGGCGACGGTGGCCGACACCGCGACGGCGAAGGTGCGCTGGAGCCGGTTGCGCAGCTCGATCGCGGTGAGGGAGTCCAGACCCAACGATCCGAACGGGGCGTCGTCGTCGAGCTGCGATGCCGGCAGTCGCAGCACCCCGCCGACGATGTCGCGAACCGTCGCCGAAACGATCTCGGTGCGCTCCTCCGCCGCGAGGCCGCGCAGCCGTTCGGCCAGGCCGGTCGTCCCCGGGACCGCGTCGGACGCCGACGTGGTGAGGTCGCGGTACCCGGCGAGGATCCCCCGCGGGCGACCACCGCCGGCCGCGAGGGCGTCCCCATCGATCGGGGCGACCACGACGTGAGCCTCGGACCCCGTCATCAGGCGGCCGAGGAGCGCCAGCGCGGCGTCGGCCGGGAAACCGCCCACGCCATGAGCCGCGGCCAGGGTGCGTGCCGCCTCCTTGAAACCGACCGTCCCGTCGTCGCGGCGCTGGCCGCTCTCGTCGGCGGCGACCTGCGCGCTCCCCTGCCAGTAACCCCAGTCGATGCTCAACGCCGCCTGGCCGGCCGCGCGCCGCAGCCGGGCGTAGCCGTCGAGGAAGGCGTTGCCCGTGGCGTACGCCGCCTGGCCGGCGATCGGCAGCACGGCGGCGATCGACGAGAAGAGCACGAAGTGGTCGAGCTCGCCCAACTCCTCGGCGAGCACGACCGCGCCCTCGACCTTCGGGCGCAGCTCGGCGAGCAGCGCCTCGGCGCCGAGGTGACCGAGCAGCTCGCCACCGAACGACGCGGCGCAGTGGAACACACCACGCACCGGCGGCCAACCCTGTGCGTCGAAGCGATCGAGGTGAGCGCGCACGGCCGCACGGTCGGCCACGTCGAGCGCGACGACGTGCACGGCGGCACCGGCGCGCTCGAGCGCGCGGATCGCGGCGATCCGGCGGCCGACCGGGCTGTCGGCCGGCACGCCCGCCCAGGCCTCGCGGGACGGTAGCTCGGTGCGCCCCACGAGCACCAGCCGTCGCGCCCCCGATGTCACGAGCCACCGGGCGAGTGGCACGCCGATGGAGCCGAACGCGCCGGTGACGAGGTAGCTGGCGTCGGACCGGAGCGCGACCGTGGCGGCAGGCACCTCGTGGGGCACGAGGCGCGGCACGAACCGGGAGGCGCCGCGCAGCGCCACCTCGTCGTCGGCGCCCGCGCTCGGGACCCCCTCGAGCAGAAGGCGGGCCAGCCCACCGTCGTCTCCCCCGGCGGGGTCGAGGTCGACCAGGCCACCGTAGAGCTCGGGTAGCTCCTCGCCGACGACCCGGGCGAGCCCCCACAGCGCGGCCTGTGCCGCAGTGCTCGTCGACCCCGGTTCGCCCTCCCGCACGCACTGGGCCCCGCGGGTCACGACGTGGATCGGGACCGAACGGCCGGCGCGGACGAGCGCGCCCACCAGTTCGGCGAGCGACGCCGCGCCGGCGGGGAGACCGTCGTCCGCGCCCGCCGCGTCGAGACCCCACAGGAACGCGATCGCCGACGGCGCCGGATCGGCCGTGGCGGCCGCCGTCACCGCATCGAAGGCGGCGGGCGACGCGTTCCCCGCGGGTCGGGCCACGGTCGTGCACCGTGCGCCACCGGCGCGCAGCGCGTCCGCCAGCGCGTCGCCCACACCGCCCGCGTCGGCCAGCACGAGCCAATGCCCCACCGGCGCGGCCTGCGACGGGGCCACGTCGGGCGCAGCGACCCACGCCACCGTCGCGCACCAGCGGTCGGGTCGGTCACCCGCCACCCCGAGGCGTTGCAGGACCAGCTCCTCGAACGTGACGACGGTCGCACCGGCCGCGTCGAGCACGACCGCGTCGCACGTCCAGCGGTTCTCGGGGTCGTCGGTCGGCGGTCGTGAGGTCACGATCGCCCTGGCCGGCGCCGCAGCGTCGCCTCGCACCCACACCCTCGCCGCCGACACCGGCACCGCCAGCGCGCCGTCCGCCGACT
>JANPGL010000780.1:0-3180 GCA_031423915.1 Actinomycetes bacterium
ATCACCGTCGGATCCTCCTCGCCGGGCTCGGTGGTGCCGTCGGCGATGGCGTAGAGCTCCAGGATCCGGTTCTTCTTCGCTTCGAAGTGCGGGGTCGTTCGAGGCCTTGAACGTCTTGATCACTTGAAACGAGACGCCCTCCTCTCGGAGGAGTGCCCGGAGGCCCTCATGCCTGATGTCGTCGACCACCCCCTCAGCCACCAAGAACTCCGCCAACTTCGACAACGACCACGTCGAGAACGGCAGCCGATGGTCCTGCGGACGCGACAAGGCAATCCTCTTGATCGCCTGGCGCTCCGGGAGCGTGGACTTCGCCGGTCGGCCACCCGCATACTTCGGGGCGAGCGAGTCGAACCCGTCAGCATCGAAGTTGTGGATCACCTCACGGACCCGGTCCTCAGACGTGAACGCGATCTTGGCGATCGCCGGGACACTCATCGCCTGCGCCGACCACAACACGATCTGCGCCCGCCGCCACCGCACCACCGACCCCGAACCCCGCCGCACGATCCCGAAGAGCTTCTGCCCCTCGACCTGCGACAGGTCACGAACCTGCACACGATCAGCCCTCCCGACAGTCTGCGCGACCCCACCACCCAAGTGGTGGACGTGCCACCCCCAACGTTGCCGGTCAGGGCACTAGCCTCGACCACTGCGCTCGCAGGTGTTCCGGCCCGATGAGAACGCCTCGAGTCTCACCCGACGTCTCATCGATCAGCGCTCGACTCGAACACCGCATTCGTTCGACGACGATGTCGCGATCATCGCAATCCGCCGCGTCTGACAGGTGCGAGCCGACATCCCGTCCTGGACGCCGGCGCCAGGGCGATCCCTCGACCAACTGCATCTTTCACCTGTTTCGCTCGTCGGGTGCGGCGGTCCGGCGTTTGTCACGGTCGAACTCCGCCCACACGGTCTTGCCATGGGGATTCTGCTCGCTGCCCCAGTCATCGGAGACCGAAGCCACGATCGCAAGACCCCGGCCACCAACTTCGGGCGCGAGGTCCGGGATGACCGCCGGCGCTGGACTGCGGTCCTCGACTTCCACTCGAAACGGGACATCGGGAGTTGGGTCCCAGGCGCGCATCTCGCCTCCGCCATCCGTGTGCACGATCACGTTGGTGACCATCTCGCTCGTCGCGAGACGAACGTCGTGCGCGATCACGTCATCAGGATCGCTCAGCAACGGGTCAAGGTGCTTCCGGGCTTGGCCGACCGCACGGGCGTCGTGCTCAAAGCTGTATCGAACATCAGGTTCCTGGGGGCGATCAGCCATGCTTTCATCCCTACCCGCTCCACGGAGCTACTACGCCGTCAACGCGAAACCAGGGCGATTCCCGGTTCGGCTTCGGGGTGCGGTCTCCTTGACGCCACGAATCGCACCGACCACAGTTCGGGTCCAGCATTGCGTCGGTGGCCCAGGGAGCAAGTTGGTGTCAGATCCAATCGAACGTGGCGTGTCCCGGATGCTGGACCAGTCGATCCGTACGTCGCCGCCCGATGTACTCGGACTCCTCGACCTGATGTGCGAACTCCTCGGGGCCCAAGCGGCCCGGTTCCACGTGGTCGACTACTCGCTCAGGACGTTGCAACACATCGACGTGACCGGGCCCGTGGGGCCAGCACAGCTCATTGCCGGAACGTTGATCGGTCGTGTGTTCATCAGCAGCGAGATGCAGGTCCTCGGGACGTACCCGACCGTGGTGTCCGTTCCGCTGATCGAAGGCTCGACCCGGATCGGTGTGTTGGAGCTCGAGTTCGAGGAGTGGGACGGCGTCGTGCCGGAACTGCTCGAACCGCTCGCGGCGCTCTTCGTGATGTCGTGGGTCGTCAAGAGCCGATACACCGACACGTCGGCTCGCGCTCGCCGATCCGAACCGCTGTCCGCCGCCGCCGAGGTGCAATGGGACCTGCTCCCACCACTGACCTGCGCAACCGACCAGATAGCGGTCAGCGGCATCCTCGAGCCTGCGTACGCGATCGGTGGGGACTCGTTCGACTACGCGTTCGACCAGACAAGCGTCGACTTCGCGATCGTCGACGCGATCGGGCACGGCATGTCGGCCGTGCTGATGTCCGCCGCTGCGATCAACAGTCTTCGGAACTCGCGTCGCGCTCGCCGGGATCTCGCGGCTGCCTACGAGATGGCAGATGAGTCCATCTGCGCACAGTTCGGCAACTACTACTACGTCACCGGCATCATCGGCACGCTCGATCTGGACACCGGCACCCTTCGGTGGATCAACGCCGGTCACGTCCTACCAATGCTGGTCCGCAACGGCACCTACGCCGGACCACTGGTCTGCGCACCGTCACGTCCGATCGGGCTCGGTGGGTCGGTGGTCGACGTCGCCGAGCAGCACCTACAGAGCGGCGACCGGGTGCTGTTCTACACCGACGGAATCACCGAGGCGCGATCGTCGGACGGCTCGTTCTTCGGTGACGACCGCCTCGCAGACTTCCTCGTCCGAGCATCACTGGAGCGCCTACCCGCACGCGAAACCGTCCGGCATCTCGCTGACAACATCATCGAGTTCTCCGATGTCGGTCTCCGCGACGACGCCACCATGCTCCTCATGGAGTACCACCCACCATTGTCTTGAACCCGGCTTGTGCTCCCTCGGAAACGCAACACGGCGGTTGAGCAGGCTCAGGGCGGAATCGCTCTGGGTCTGATAGAGGCTCGATGTTCGCGGTCACCTGCCCAGCTGGAGCCGAGCGCGGTGGCGGTCTTAGCTTAGAACTCGGCGGGTGGGATGTCGACGAGGGCGCCGTGGAGGCGTTCGGTGTTGACCAGTGGACCCAGCCGAGCGTGGCCAACATGAGGTCCTCGATCGTGCTTGCGGTCGGGTGAGCTCGATCTTGTAGAACCCGTTGACGTCTCGGTGAGCGCGTTGGTGCTCCTATGTCGTGTCAAGTGCTTACGCGACGAGTGCGAAGGGTGCCCCTCGGGACGTCGGGGCGGAGTGCCTAGAGCTCGCTGGCGACGTAGCGCTTGAGGCAGCCGATGATCTCTTCCTGGAGAGGCCTTCGGCGGTGCGTCGTTGGACGTAGGCGATGGTCGGTGGATGCCAGTGCATGCGGACGATGACGGTGCAGTAGAACGCTGCGGTCGCTTGCCGCCGAACCAAGCGAACGCCGCGTCGAGCAGGCCGAGCCACTGCAGATCGCCGGTCGTCG
>JANPGL010000781.1:0-4751 GCA_031423915.1 Actinomycetes bacterium
ACGGCCGCGCACCTCGCCGCCGGTGCGACCACCGCCGGTCCCTGGGCGGGAGCGGTCGCCGCGCCCCGGGCGCGGGCGCCGCGGGGGGCGGCCGTATGAGCAGCCCGAGCAGCCCGACCAGCTTCCGGCTGACGTTGGCCGACGTGGAGGTCGACGGTGAACGCGTCGACGTGACGGTCGCCGACGGTCGCGTCGTGGCCGTCGACGTGGCGGGCGGCCGGCTGCGCGGCGACGAGGTCGTGGCCGGAGAGGGGGTGGCCCTCCTGCCGGGGCTGCACGACCACCACCTCCACCTGCTGGCCACGGCGGCGGCGCGGCGTTCGGTCGACGTCGGCCCGCGCACCGTCGGCGGGGCGGACGGGTTCGTCCGGGCCATGCGCGGCGCGCTCGACCACGTCGGGGGCGACCGCTGGCTGCGGGCCGCCGGGTACCACGAGTCGGTTGCGGGCGACCTCGATGCCGCCGCGCTCGACCGGCTCGCCCCGTCCGACCGGCCGGTGCGGGTCCTGCACCGCACCGGGGCGTGCTGGACGCTCAACGCCGCGGCGCTGGCGGTCGTCGACGTCGAGCGCGCCCCGTCGGCCGGGGTCGAGCGAGACGCTGCGGGGCGACCCACGGGGCGCCTGTTCGGGCTCGACGAGTGGTTGCGCACCCAGGTGCCGTCCGAGCCGCTCGACCTCGGCTCGGTCGGTCGTGAGCTGGCGTCGTTCGGCATCACCGGGGTCACCGACGCCACGCCGGTCACGCGGGCCGAGGATCTCGTGCCCATCGTCGAGGCGGTCGCCGCCGGGTTCGCGGCGCGGGTGGTGGTGACCGGCGGGCCCGGCCTGCCCGACGACGCAGGCGCGGGGCTGGTTCGCGGCCCGGTGAAGCTCGTCGTGGGCGACCACCAGCTTCCCGCGATCGACGAGCTCGTCGCCGGCATGCGCGCCGCCCGACGTGCGGGCCGGAGCGTGGCGGTCCACTGCGTGTCCGCAGTCGGCCTGGTGCTGGCGCTGGCGGCGTGGGACGAGGTCGGCACGGTGCCGGGCGACCGGGTCGAGCACGGCGCGGTGATCCCGGTGGAGCTCGTCTCCGTGCTGCGCGCCCGTGGGCTGACCGTCGTGACCCAGCCGGCGTTCGTGCGCGAACGCGGCGACGAGTACCTCGACGACGTCGACCCGATCGACCGGGGCGACCTGTGGCGCTGCGGCAGCCTGCTCGACGCCGGCGTCCGCGTCGGCGGATCGAGCGACGCCCCCTACGGTCCCCTCGACCCGTGGGCCGCCGTGGTCGCCGCGGTCGAGCGCACGACGGCCGCCGGACGCCCGATCGGTGCGGAGGAGGCCATCGGCGCGGCGACCGCCCTCGACCTGTACCTCACGCCCCCTCACGACCCTGGCGGCGAGCCGCGCCGGATCGTTCCGGGCGCGGCGGCCGACCTGTGCCTGCTCGACCGGCCGCTGGCCATGGCGCTCGGCGCACCCGAGGAGGTCGCCGTCCTGGCCACCATGGCGGGCGGCGTGTGGACGCACGGTCTGGGCTAGGCGGTCCGCCGACGGAGCCCATTCGCGTCGGGACTCGTTCGCCGACTAGACATGTGACGTCCGCCATCCCGTCCTTCCCAGGCCTAGGCCCGAGGTACCGCCCATGCAGCTCAAGTCCGGTCTTCGTCTCCAGAGCGTCACCTGCGACACGCAGGTGATCGTCGTCCGTGGCAGCGGTGAGGTCGACCTCCGCTGCGGCGGTCAGGCCCTCGTGGCCGTGGGCACGGCGGGCGACCGTCAGGCCATCGCCGAGGCTCACGCTGGCGGCACCCTGATGGGCAAGCGGTACGGCGACGAGGAGTCGGGCCTCGAGATCCTGTGCACCAAGCCGGGTGCCGGCTCGCTGTCCATCGGCGACGCCGCGCTCCCCGAGAAGGGCGCCAAGGCGCTCCCCTCCTCCGACTGAAACCGGCGCCGCCATGAACCTGATGATGCTCCTGGAGATGGCGGCCCAGGCCGCCCCGGACCGACTCGCCATCGGCACGCTGGCCGAGGGCCTCACGTACGGCCGGCTCTACGAGCTGGCCGGCGGGGCGGCAGCGCAGCTGCGCGACGGCCCGGCGGATCGCCTGCTCTACACCGACGTGTCGTCCCCGGCGCTGCCCGTCGCCCTGTTCGCAGCCTCGTGGGCCGGCAAGGCGTTCGTGCCGGTCAGCTACCGCCTGGCCGACGACCGGCTGCGCATGATCGTCGGTCGTCAGGCGCCGGCGCTGCTGCTGCACGGCGAGGACGGCGGCGATCGCACGGCGGGCATCGAGGGCGTGGAGCAGTCGACCACCGCGACGTTCATCGCCGCGGCGGGCACCACCGAGACGCCCGAGGCCGACTGGTCGTACGACGAGAACGACATCGCCATCCTGCTGCACACGTCGGGCACCTCGGGCGACCCGAAGGTGGCCGTGCTGCGCCAGAAGCACCTCGTGTCGTACGTGTTCGGGTCGGTCGAGTTCCTCGGCGCCGGCGAGGACGAAGCCACGCTGGTGTCGGTGCCGCCGTACCACATCGCCGGCATGGCGGCGATCCTCACGGCCACCTACGGCGGGCGCCGCCTGGTGCAGCTCCCCGACTTCGAGCCGCACCAGTGGGTCGAGGTGGCCCGGCGCGAGGGCATCACCCATGCGATGGTGGTCCCGACCATGCTGGCCCGCATCCTCGAGGTGATCGAGGCCGACGGCGAGGGCCTTCCGGCGCTGCGCCACCTGGCCTACGGCGGCGGGCGCATGCCGCTGCCGATCATCGAGCAGGCCTTGAGGCTGCTGCCCGACGTCGGTTTCGTGAACGCCTACGGCCTCACCGAGACCAGTTCGTCGGTGGCCGTGCTCGGCCCCGACGACCACCGCCAGGCGCTGTCGAGCGACGACCCCGAGATCCGCGGCCGGCTCGGTTCCGTGGGCCAGGCGCTCCCGACGATCGAGCTGTCGATCCGCGATCCGCTCGGTGACCCCGTGCCGGTCGGCGAGCGCGGCGAGGTGTGGGTGCGCGGCGAGCAGGTGTCGGGTGAGTACGGCACCACCAGTGCCGTCGACGGCCAGGGCTGGTTCCCCACGAAGGACGCCGGCCGACTCGACGACGCGGGGTACCTCTACCTCGAAGGTCGCATCGACGACGTGATCGTGCGCGGTGGCGAGAACCTGTCGCCTGGCGAGATCGAGGACGTGCTGCTCATGCACGACGCCATACGCGACGCCGTGGTGCTCGGCGTGCCCGACACCGAGTGGGGCGAGGTCGTCGCCGCCGTGGTCGTCACGCAGGAGGGTGCCACGGTCGACGCCGACGAGGTGCGGGCCTGGGTCACGAAGTTCCTGCGCTCGTCGCGGGCACCGGCCATCGTCGAGGTGCGCGACGAGCTGCCCTACACCGACACGGGCAAGGTGCTTCGCCGCATCCTGAAGCCCGAGCTCATCGCCAAGTACGGCGGGAAGTAGCTACCCGAGGTCGTCGAAGCGGCCGTGCCGACCGTGGCCCGCCGCGAACCGGGCGGCGCCTTCGCGGGTCTCGTTCGAACGGATCGTGGCCAGGCCGTGGGCGACCTCGGCGCGCATGGCGCCGACGTATGGCTGGTCCCACTGGCCGTAGGCACTGAGCCGGTCGCCCCGCAGGCAGCGCTGCGGGAAACGACTCAGCTCGTGGGCCAGCGCCACGGCGTCGGCCAGCGCGGCGCCCGGCTCACTGAGCCGGTTGACGAGCCCCATGCGCTGCGCCTCCTCGGCTCCGACCTCGCGCCCGGTGAGGATCAGGTCCATGGCGTGCGAGTGCCCGACGAGCCGAGGCAGGCGCACCGTGCCGCCGTCGATGAGTGGGACGCCCCAGCGCCGGCAGAACACCCCGAACGCGGCGTCGCGGGCGGCGACCCGCAGGTCGCACCACGCCGCGAGCTCCAGCCCACCCGCCACGGCGAACCCTTCGACGGCGGCGATCACCGGCTTGCCCAGCAGCAGCCGGGTCGGCCCCATCGGTCCGAGGCTCCCGGCGAACGCGTCGTCGGTCTCGTCGAACACCGGGTTGCCCCGGTTGGTCGCCACGGCCTTGAGGTCGGCACCGGCGCAGAACGTGCCCTGCGCGCCGGTGAGCACGGCCACGCTTGCGGTGTCGTCGCCGTCGAACGCCTGGAACGCGGCGTACAGCTGGCGGGCGGTCGGGCCGTCGACGGCGTTGCGCACGTCGGGCCGATCGATCGTGACGATGGTGACGGGGCCGTCGCGCTCGACGCGCACGGTGGGCGGGTCGCTCATGAGCGGACCGTACAGGGCCTCCTGCTGCGCCCGCCATCGGTCCATGAGCTGGCGCCAGTGCATCGCCCGGCAGATCGTGCTGCGGCTCCAGCCGTCGGCCGCCCGGTAGCGCCCCCGCTCGGTGCGGACCGCTCGCCCGCTGCGCACGAGCCCGCCGAGCAGGTCGGCCATCGGCTTGCGGTGCGGCGCCGCCATGCCCTGGCGCAGGAGCGCGTCGATCACCTCCTGGACGGTGAGACTCACGGGCCGGGCCTGCAGCAGGATGGCGAAAACCGCCCGACGGCGGTCGATGGAACGGCTGAAGTGGTCCACACCCCGAGCGAGGGAGTTCATCACCCGGTTTCGGAAGCGCCGCAGCCCCGGGCGCACGGTGCCACCGCGTGTTCGCGATCTGTCGAATCTGGGCTGGTGAAACACCCCCAACCTGGCACGGGCCGACGCGTGCCGCCAACGGCAGATTCGACAGATCGCGAACACGCGGTGGCACCGTGCG
>JANPGL010000782.1:0-3288 GCA_031423915.1 Actinomycetes bacterium
AGCGGCACGACGATCGCCCATCCGAGATGCACGACCTTGCCGGTCATGACGCGCACCACGACCATTGGTGTCACGGTGGGCAATCTACGGGTGCCGATGCGGCGCCGGGCGAGCGTGACGACGTCGCTCACGAGAAGGTTCTTCAGCGCCATGAAGCCGTACAGGGGCCACAGGTACACGTGTTGCGCCCGATGCCATCGTCGCCAGGGCTGCTCGGGGGCGAGACGACCAAACGGCGCCAGCTCGATGTCGGCATCGACACCAACGACGTTCGTGTTTCCGTGATGCACGACGTTGTGCTGGTTGCGCCACAGCCACGAACTGGCTCCCAATGCGTCAGAGGTCCAGGCCAATGTGCGGTTGATCCAACCGTACCGCGAGAAGGAACCATGGTTCGCGTCATGCATGATTCCCGTGCCGACTGCGAACAGACCGAGAACGAGCACGCCGGCGGCGACGAGACGGGCAATCAAGGTTGCGGCAGACATGACGACTACCCAGTAGGCCACGACGACCAGCAAGGCAATCACGACCGCCTTCACGTGGAGACGTCGGCGCGCCACCCGGATCTCACCCGGTGTTGGAAGTGCAGCCCGCCACAACTGAGCACACGTGGCAGCCTGATCAGCGGTGTAGGTGGTTGACATCGTTGGCTTTCTCCAACTTGCCCCCGGAAGGCGGCGACCCAGATCAACAGACCGCTGACGTCAACGGCTTTCGACGGGGATACCTCGATCGCGAAGGTTCAAACCCGTGGCGATGCGATCAAACTGAGCGGCTCCCGAGCGGCGGAGGTTTGCCGACAGCCTCACACGACCGGTGTCCGCTGACACGCGTCCAGGGCCCGTCTTGTCCAAGGCTCGGCTCCGAGCGGGGTGGGGAGCCGTCGTGGTGCTCAAGCACGTTGATGACACGACGTGGCCGGCGGTGTCGCGGAACATGAACCGTCGGATACCCCAATCTTCGATTGCCCCTGACTTCGCGCCACAGGATCCGCGTTCCAGACATCATCTGAGACGGTCGGTGGTTGTCCAGCACGCCAACCGCACGAACTGGACCATCCGCTCCACGCGGGGCTTGTCCGTCGTGTCGCCACTCGTCGTGTCGATCACGAACCGCGCGTCTGCGCGTACTCGACGAACGTCTCGTTGAACCGCGGCTCGAACTTGTCACCGGTCGTCAGACCGGGTTGAGGTTGTCCGGGACGAGCACCCGGAACATCCCGTCGAAGAGCCGCCAGGCGGCTTCACAGCCCTCGATCACATCGTGGCTGTCTGCGTGAACGACAACCACACGAAATCGTGCCGCTGGCGAACGAGTGCGTCCATCGCCAGCCCGCCTCCGATCGTCGGCGAGCCGAGCACTCGGTTCGTCGGGAGTTGGAGCCGCACCGCCGCCCCATACCTGACCGCGATCTTTGTCGTGGTGGCCGGTCCCGGGCTGGCCCTGCGGAGTCTTCCCCAGCTCTGAGGGGCCCGTTCGAGCCGTCGGGCCGAGGTCACCAACGAGGGGAGGACGCTCCCGCCTGGCGTTACAAGTCCCGGTGGGGCCGGTGACGGATCAACCATCCGAGTATGACACCGGCAAGTCCTGCGGCCACGATGACCATCCAGATGGGTGCCGTGGCGTGCCCGATCGCGTAGCCCACCCGAACGTCATTGCGGTTGTCCATCCCGACGATCACCAAGGCTGCGACGATGACCACAGCGACCACGATCCGGACCAGATTGCCGGCGTCGCGTCGGTGAACCGCCGCCGCGTGGCGTTCGACGTCATCGTCGTCGTTCATCTCGTGCCCTCGTTTCGTCGTGTCGTGTCCTACCCGGCGGGTCGCTGAACGAACCGGGGCCAGCCTGTCGGAACCGCAACCAATGCTGGTGGTGCTTCCCCGATCGAACCTGGACGAGAGGGGTGGGTTACGGTCGCCGGATGGTCGCATCGCCGACGGCGGGTGAACCCGTGAGCGTCATCGGCCCAGGTGACGTCGGGGGTTCGTTGGCGGTCGAGTTCGCTCGCCGTGCGCGCGATTCCGGGCGGCGTCGCTCGGTGGCATGGGTGCGCGACCTTGACCCAGTCGCCGCGTATACCTGGGGAGCGCGCCCGGCGAGACGCCCGATCGCCGCGGAGGTCTCGAGCTCGCTGCGCTGCAGTTCAGGCGCGGCACTCGGCGCGTCCATCCAGCCCTTTGTCACCGGCGGCCCCGGTCGAGGAAGCAACACGACCGCAGTGTCAGTACGGACCGCCAGGCGCCGCTGGACTACATCCTGTGACGCCACCCAGGAATGTCGTCCTTGGGGGATTGCACCCATGAGGGCATGCCGATCTGCCGTTCCGTACACCTCGCCGGCCCCGACCGGGGACAGTCCCGCCCCTGTCAATGGCCAACTTGTCGTCCTCGGTGGTAGCCAGGGGTCTCCTCGCCAGTGGTCAGCGTGCGAGTTGGCCGAGCGCGTTGGCGATGCGGGCCGCATGCAGATTGCTCAGAAGACTGAGTTGCTCGTCGGCCCGCCCGATCAGGGTGTCTAGTCCAGTGGCTGAAGGTAGAGCGACCTGCAACGTCTCCCAGAGTGAGCGCTTGCCCCGCACGGCCATCTGCATGGCCTCCAACTCGACAATGGTCGATAACGGTGACCGGTCGAGCACGCGCCCATTCAGTTTCAGCGTCCCTACCTTCTCGGCAATCGACGCCAGGTGCGCCTTCATGCGGCTCGGTTCCACGCCCGCCGTTGCCATCACGGCTAGCAACGCTTCGAAGTCCTGTTGCACGTCGTCGGCGAAGCGAGCCAGGGCGGCAGCGTCCGCCGAGTCCGACTCTGCCTCAGCGAGGCGTGCGGCTCGATGGGCTCCGGCGGTAGCGCCGGCAGCGTGGTCGTCGAGGTAGATGTGCAGCAACCTCTCTTGGTCCTCGGTTGCAGTCATAACTCGGTCCTTTGGCTAGGGGTATCCAGTTCGTCGCAGTCCGCAGGGCGCAGCTCCCTGTTGGCTGCTGGGTTCCTGACGTGGTTGGTAGGGCGTGGATCCGCGCAGCCACCGGTCTCATCGCTCATGGTGCGGCTCTACCCGCCGGTCACCTGGGCCAACCGACGGGCTGTGCGGGTTTGGCCGTCCAGGGTTGCGGGAACGGATGAGGTCTGACCTCGAAGTGCGACTTGCACCCGGACGCGAAATGACGACTGAGCCAACTGCACACGAGCCCAACGAGGCGGTCTCGAAGGTCGACGGCTGCGTGGTCGACCAGGACGGGTCTCGCTCGGATCACGATCCGGCGAGCGGCCCGCCGGAACCAGC
>JANPGL010000783.1:0-5539 GCA_031423915.1 Actinomycetes bacterium
ATGCTGGTGCCGTTCAACGCCGCCGGCCCGGCCGCCAAGCCGGTGACCGACGTGGTCGCCGCCTGCAAGGCCAAAGGCGTCTGGCCCTTCGCCCACTTCAACCGGGTCCACGTCACGCCGCCGTGCACCACCAGCCCCGACGACATCCGCCTCGGCCTCGCCGTCCTCGACGAGGCCCTGACCCTCGCCGACGCCCACTACGAGGGCTGAGCGCGGCAGCGGTCCTACGGGTCAGGTCTGAGCCGGCGCGAGACTGCGAGAAGGAACGGCGGCGGGAACCGGACCCGTCAGGCGACCAACGGGGCGGCGCCGTCGCGGATCGACGAGACCGTGAGGACCGGGGCGGCGTCGACGAAGGGGTCAGCGCTGTAGACCCCGGCGAGGTCGACGATCAGGTGCGTCTTGCTCTGGGCGTAGAAGCACGCCGAGCCCGTGCTGTCGAGCTGCACCGCCACCAGGTTGGGCACCGTCTGCCCGGCCACGAAGTTGAGGTTCGAGACCGTCGGCCGGGGCTGGTCGCATGGGTACACGGTGATGAAGCCGGACGCGCCCGGCTCGGTCACCGTCACGTTGAACAGCGCGGCGTCGAGCTTGTCCAGCGGCACCGTCAGCTTCAGCATGTCGCCGGTCGCCAGCGGACCCTCCGTCCCGATGCGCGTGTCGACGAGGCGCTGGGGCGAAACCGCATAGAAGCCGGTATCGAGCGAGGGTTCGAACGAGCCGGCCAGGTCGGCGATCAGGTGCAGCTGCTGCTGGGCGAAGAAGCACACGGTCTTCGTGGCGCTCAGCTTCACGGTCACCAGGTTCGGCACGGTCTGACTGCGGACGTAGTTGAGGTTGGACGCCAACGGCCGGGGCGCATCGCACGGGTACACGGTGAGGAAGCCGTCGGCCACCGGTTCGGTGACGGTCACGTTCATCGTGACCGCCTCGGCGGTAGCGAGCACCTTGCTGCTCAGATCGACCGTGTAGACGCCGCCGGTGGCGACCGGCTAGCGGCCAGCGCTGTCGCGGGTGTCGAACAGCCGCACGGGGGCCTGCGCCTGGTAGCCCGTCCCGGCGCCGAGGATGTACCAGCCGCTCATGTCGGCGATCAGGTGCGTCGGCGTGTGCGTGTAGAAGCAGACCTTGGCCGACGCGGCCAGCGCCACGGTCACCAGGTTCGGAACGATCTGGCCGCGCGTGTAGTTGAGGTTCGAGGCCGTGGGTCGGGCGATGTCGCACGGGTACACGGTCACGAAGCCGTTGGCCGTCGAGTCGGCAGCCGTCACGTTCATGACCACGGCGGTGGCATCGGGGGGTGCCGTGGTCGACAGGTCGAGCTCGTACACCGAGCCGGCGGGCCGGCGGGCGCCGCCGCCGTCACGGGTGTCGAACAGGCGCACCGGCGTCACCGGCTCGAGGCCGGGCGCGGCCAGCGGGCCGTCGCCGGTGTACACCACGTACGGGAAGTCGTTGGTCGACACCGGGGCGCTCGGGCTGTACTGACCGGACAGCTTCACCGTGGCCTTGACCTTCGCACCCGCCGCGCCGAACGCCTTCAGGCACAGCGTCTTGGTCGGGCCCGCCACCAGGTCGCTGAGCGCCGCCGACTGGACGCTCGTCCGGCCGGTGACCGTCGCCTCGGCGGGCAGCGGCGAGGTCCCGCAGCCGTAGGCGGCGATGGACCCGCCCTCGGGCAGGGTGACGAGCAGGCTCAGCCCGGTGGCATCGGCCCGCAGGCCGGGGATCGACGTGACCGTGGCGTCGGTACCGACCGTGATGGTGCCGTCGAACAGCACCGTCGAGGTGGTCGGTGACGGCTCGAAGTTGCCGGTGGGTAGCGTGACGCTGGCCAGCGCCACGTGCGCGGCGCCGGAAGGTTCGAAGCAGAAGTCGGCCGCCGCGCCTGCACCGGTGCGCACGAGGTTGGAGACCGTCTCGTTCAGGTCGTAGGCGAGCAGCATCGGCGGCGTGGCGCTGGCCGAGGCGCACGGGTAGATCGACAGCACACCGCTCTCGACGGACTCGCTGACGGTGACGATGAGGACCTCGTTGGCCGAGATGTTCCGTTTGAACGGCGCGTCGGGGGTCGCCTTGGCACCCGCACCAGCGCGCGTTCCGGGGAGCGCGGTCACGGGCAGGGCCGCCGTGGCAGGGAGAGGGGCCGTCGCCGCAAGCCCGGCCACGCCGATCCCGAGCGCGCCCACGAGTGCCATCAGTTTCGTCCGCACGATCCCACCTTCCGAGCGGCCCCGCCGCTCCCACTCGTCACCCGCCCACGGGTCACCCTACCCGAGGGGCGAAGTGCCCGACCGGCGTCGTCGGGTCCGAGGTTCAGGCCAGGAGCTGGTGGACCCGCGCTTCGAGCATCTCGAACGCCGGGTCGTTGCGACCACCGTGGGGCATGATCACGTCGGCGTAGCGCTTGGTCGGCTCGCAGAACTGCAGGTGCATCGGGCGCACCGTGTCGAGGTACTGGGCCATGACGCTCTCGGCGGTGCGGCCGCGCTCGGCGACGTCGCGCTGCAGGCGCCGGATGAAGCGCACATCGGCGTCCGTGTCGACGAACACCTTCAGCCGCATGAGGGCGCGCACCTCGGGCGGGTAGAGCACGAGGATGCCCTCGAGCACCAGCACCCGAGCGGGCGGCAGCGGGTCGGTCTCGACACGACGACGATGGTCCGTGAAGTCGTAGGTGGGCACCGCCACGCCCCGGCCCCCTCGCAGGCGACGCACATGCTCCAGCAGGAGGGGCCAGTCGAAGGCGTCCGGGTGGTCGTAGTTCACCGCGGCGCGCTCGGGCAGCGTCAGGTCGGGCCGGTCGGCGTAGTACGAGTCGAGCCGCAGGAGGGCCACGCGGTCGGTGCCCATCCGCTCGACCAGGCGTTCGGCCACCGTGGTCTTGCCCGAGCCCGTGCCCCCGGCCACCCCGATCACGTACGGCCCGTCGGAGGGATCCTGCGTGCCGTCAGCCATCGATGCAGCCTACGTGAGCTGGTCCGACGCGTGCCCGAACGCGGCAGGCCCGGAGCGGCCCTTAGGCTTCGCTTTGCGGGCGAACGTCGGGAAGGACTCTCCCATGCTGGAACCGGGCATCCGTGAGCTCGCCGAGGGACCGAACTTCTGCATCGTCACGTCCCTCATGCCGGCAGGCGACGTGCAAGCGCACCCGCTGTGGATCGACTGCGACGAGTCGGGCGCGCACCTGCTCGTCAACACCGAGATAGGCCGGCAGCGCTATCGGAACTTCACGCACGACACGCGGTGCACGGTCACGATCATCGACCACCAGAGCTGGTACCGGTGGGCCGAGGTGCGCGGTCAGGTCGTCGAGATGATCGGGGGCGACGAGGCGCGCGCCCACATCGACGTGCTGGCGCACAAGTACACCGGCGCCCCCTACGCCAACCCGATCAGCACCGAGCGGGTCATCCTGAAGATCCGTCCCAAGCGCCAGCTGTTCCGGGGCTGACGACCGGCAGGCCGGGCCGGTCGCTAACGTCCGCCCGATGACCCCCACGGCACGAAGGCGCATCCGCCGGGTTCGCATCCTGGCCGTGCTCACTGTGCTCGTCGTGGTCGTGACGACGGTCGTGCTGCAGCTGCTCATCACCCAGTCGCTCCACGCCAGCCGTGACGGCATGGTGCAGGCCGAGAGCACCCTGTCCGACGCCGGCGAGCTCGCCGCCTCCACCGCCGGCGTGGCCGACCGCATCGCCGAGCTCGGCGCCAGCGTGGCCGATGGAATCAACTCGACCGCCGCCGCGCTCGACGCCACGAACACGCTGGCGGGCGCGGTGAACCAGCTCGTCGAGGTCCTCGCCACCATCTCGTCACGGGTGCGCGACGTCTCCGCGTCGCTCGTGCAGACCCAGGCGCAGTTGGCCGACATCGCCGCCAAGGTGCGCACCAGCGAGGGCCAGGTGCGTGCCACGCTCCCCCAGCTGCAGGCGTCGGCGACCACCTTGCGCGATCTGCCCGCCCGCCTGGCCGAGGCGCGCACGGGCCTGGCCGACAGCCGCCGTTCGCTCGACTCGATCGGTGCGCTCGCCCGCATCGCCGTCGTGCTCGTGGCGCTCGTGCTGGCCGGCGTCGTGCTCGTGATGGCCGAGTCGTCGGTGCTGCGGGCCACGCCCCGCACGATCTGAACCGGGCTGGGCTCAGGCCAGGAACGCGGCGACGGCGTCGGCCACCGCGTCGGGCTGCTCGTACGGGGCCATGTGGCCGGCGTTCTCGACGTACTGCAGCGTGCTGTTCGGTAGCGAGTCGGCCCAGGCCCGCGCGTAGACCGGCGGGATGAGCCGGTCGCTCTCGCCCCACAGCACGAGCGTCGGGTTCGTCAGCCGGTACAGGCGCTTCGACAGGCGACGGTTCGGGATCGGGAACATGATCTTGCCCGCCGTGCCGAGTCGTCGGCTGTTCCCGATGAGGAACGCCTTGATGGCCTCGGCGTCGTCGAAGTCGACGCCACCGGTCATCATCGCCGCGCCGGCCTCGGGATCGTGGAAGAGGTAGTGCGGGAACTCGTAGGGCAGCATCGAGAAGATGTCGGCGATGGGGTACTCGTCGAGCCACAGCCCGGCGGGCGCCACGAGCGCCAGCCGGTCGTAGGCCATCGGCGCGATGGCCGCCATCTCCGACGCGATCATGCCGCCCATCGAGTGGCCGAACAGGTGCGGCCGCCGCCCGCCATGGGTCGCGCCCAGCCCCAGCGCGTCGATGACGTCGGCGCCGTGCAGCGCGAAGTCGAGCATGTCCTCGATGAGCAGCTCGCCGTCTTCGACCCCGTAGCCGGGCCACACGGGCGCGTACACGTCGAAGCGCTCGGCCAGCCGCTGCAACACCGGCTCGCCGGCCAGGTGGCCGCCGGCACCGTGGAACGCCACGACGGGCGGCGCGTCGGCGGGTCCGCCGCGCAGCACCTGGCACGTGATGCCGCGCGCCGTCGTGACCGCGACGGGCGAAAGGCCGGTGGTGAGGGCGCTCACAACGCACCCTCGGGGACCTGCGGGTGGCGGGTGGCCACGGCCATCGTCTCCTCGGGCTTGACCCGCTCGCCGAGCGGCTTGATCCACCAGCGGTCGTCGTCGGCGTACTCGGGCCACAGGTCACGCAGGTGCGGCATGACCTGCTCGGCGAACAGCTTCGTGGAGTAGCGCGTCTTCCAGTCGGGCATGTTGCCGTTGTGGATGAGGCAGAACACGTGGCCGATGCGCAGCGTGGTGATCATCTCCTTCATCCGGTCCCGCACGGTCGCCGGGCTGCCGGCGATGACGAAGCCGTCGTCGACCAGCGTCTTCCACGTGGCGTTGGCGTACTTCTCGCGTGCCTCGGCGCGGAACTGGTCGAGAACGCCAGCCTTGATGGTGTTCACGGTGCGATAGCCGGGCGGGTCGGCGAAACCGGGGTACACGTGGAGGCAACGGTTGAAGAAGTACAGCACGTGCTCGGCGTAGAGCTTCTCGGCCTCGGCGTCGGTGTCGGCCACACAGATGATCTGCGCGAAGGCAGCCCGGTACGGGCTCAGGTCCTTGCCCCGCTCGGCGACGCGCTCCCA
>JANPGL010000784.1:0-3172 GCA_031423915.1 Actinomycetes bacterium
GAGTACACGACGTAGCCGAAGTAGGCGAAGACGGCGGCGGGCAGCAGCCACCCGCCGGCCAACGCCGCCACCAGGCTGGCGCCGTACTGCTTGCCCCACAGCGGGCTCGACGCCAACGGCATGAGGCCGGCGACGAGTGCCCACGCCCACCACGGCACGCCGAGCAGCTCGGCCCCGCATACGCCGGCCACCGTGGCCACCGCGGCCGTGATGCCGACCAGGGCGCACGCGCCCCACAGCACCAGCTGGAGCTTGCGGCGCAGGTCGGCCTTCCAACGGGTGCGCATGGCGACGGCCGCCCACATGATCCACCGCTTGAACAGCGGCACGCCGGCCTCCCCCATCATCGTGCGGAAGAAGCGGTCCGACAGCGCGTCGCTGCCGAGCGCGCCCGTGTTCGCATCGCCGTCCGTGATCAGTTCGTCGTGGAGGACGGCGGCCAGCGAGTGGCGGCCGTAGCTGTTCACGAACCAGCGCATGAACGGCGGCACCGAGGCCAGGTCGGTCGTCTCGCCGACATGGTCGTTAGCCGAGAACGTGCGGGCCCCGTCGATGCGGGCCGTCGTGCCCGCCGGGTCGGTGCCGTGCGGGTCGAGCTTGGCCCGCAGGTCGGCGAGGGCCGCGGCGCCCACGAAGCGGAAGCTGGTGCCCACGACGAACTCGGTGTCCGTCACCTGCTCGACCTCGATGAGCCCGGTCGCGCCCTCGACCTCGAACACCGGGCGAGCCGCGCCCGTGACCTTCCACCAGGACCAACCCGGCGGCGGCTGCAGTCCGGGGCGGGGCGTCGTGCTCACGGTCGTGCTCATGACTCCAAGGATGCCTGATCCCCGCCCGGTGATACGCGGACCTCGTCCGGGCGCGGCACCGCCCGGGGCACGTGGCCCCGGGCGGCGTCGACTGCGGTGCTGCGTCGGGTCAGCTACGGCTGCCGCTGAACTCCGGGTAGGCGAGCACGCCCATCTCGGGGATGTCGAGGCCGGTGACCTCGTCGTCCTCGGTCGAGCGGATGCCGCCCTTCGTGAACTTGTTCTGGACCTTGAAGAAGGCGAGCGCCACCCCGAAGATCACGGTGCAGAGCACGAGGGCACCGAACACCTGGGCGCCGAGCTGGCCCGCATCGCCGTAGAACAGGCCCTTCACACCGGCGACGGCCGAGCCGTTCCAGGCCGCGCCGTACTTGCCGTTGGCGAACAGGCCGACGGCGAGCACGCCGAAGATGCCGTTGACGCCGTGGACGGCGATGGCGCCGACCGGGTCGTCGAGCTTCAGCTTGCGCTCGATGAAGAACACGGCCTCGATCACCAGGAGACCGGCGACGATGCCGATGACCGCGGCGGCCCAGGGGGCGACGAAGGCACACGGTGCCGTGATGGCGACGAGGCCGGCGAGCATGCCGTTGGCCATCATGCCGGGGTCGGGCTTGCCGGTCCGCTTCGTGATCCATGCGATCGCCGTCACGGCGCCGAAGGCACCGGCGATGGCCGTGTTGGCGGCCACCGTGGCGAACTGGATGTCGCTCGAGGCGAACGTCGAGGCGGCGTTGAAGCCGAACCAGCCGAACAGCAGGATGAACGTGCCGAGCATGGCCATCGGGATGTGGTGGCCCGGGATGGCCTGGGGCTTGCCGTCCTTGAACTTGCCGATGCGGGGTCCGAGCACGATGGCGCCGGCCAGGGCGGCCATGCCACCGGCGGCGTGCACGACGCCGGAGCCGGCGAAGTCGACGTACCCGGCACCGAGGCTCATCGAGTCCCACGTCTTGGCGAGGAAGCCGCCGCCCCACGTCCACGCCGCGAACAGCGGGTAGTAGATGCCGCCGCAGAACAGGCCCCACAGGCAGAATCTCTTCCACTTCCAGCGCTCGGCCATCGAGCCGGTGGGGATCGTCGCCGTCGTGTCCATGAAGGCGGCCATGTACAGGAAGAAGCCGAGCAGGGCCGGGGTGGCGTGGTCACCGATGTGGGTCCAGCCCTGCCACAGGAACGCCCAGTTCCCGCTCCCGATGAGCGGCTTGGCGTGCATCGGCACGTCGAGGCCGAACGCCGAGTAGCTGAAGCCGCCGAAGGCGAGCGGGAAGCCGAGGAAGAAGAACGCCACGAAGCCGAGGCCGAAGATGGCGAAGTTGGTCGACACGACGTGGGCGGCGTGCTTGGCGCGGCAGAAGCCGGTCTCGACGAGCGCGAAGCCCGCCTGCATGAAGATGACGAGCGCAGCGCCGATGACGACCCACAGGAGGTTGTTCGACGTGACCGCGGCCTTGACCGCCGTGTCGACGCTCTCGACGGTGGGCGCCGGTTCGTCCGCGGCGAACGCCGCGAGAGCAGGCAGCAGCACGGCGGCCCCGGCGACGGCCCCGCCGACGGCGAGCAGCGTCAGGCGATGACGGGCCGACCTCGAGGCGGGGGCGTCGGGTGGAAGTGAGGGGGACAGCATGCGTCTCCTTGAGCTTGGTGGTGACGCCGCGGCTACGACGCTGGAACCGGCGGCTGACGGGTCAGGGCGCACCGTAGGGACGGGGGATTTCGCATCGATGTTGCGTGCGTGACGCGTGGGCGTCAGCTCTCTGTCACTCATCTGTCGACAGCCTGACGCCGGACGCGAGGACGCCCCGGACGGGGGAGGTCCGGGGCGTCATCGTCGGGGGGATCTTGGGAGAAGGACGGCGCGTTGCGCCGCGACGGGTCAGACGGCGTCGGGGCCGAGCTCGCCCGTGCGGATGCGGAGCAGCTTGTCGACGCCCAACACCCAGATCTTGCCGTCGCCGATCTTGCCCGTCTGGGCTGCACCGGCGATGAGGTCGACGACGCGGTCGGCGTCGCCGTCGGCGCACACGACCTCGACCTTGACCTTGGGTAGGAAGTCGACGGTGTACTCCGCACCGCGGTAGGTCTCCGTCTTGCCTCCTTGGCGGCCGAAGCCCTTCACCTCGGTGGCGGTGAGCCCGAGGATGCCCGCCTCTCGCAACGCGGTCTTCACGTCGTCGAGTTTGTGCGGCTTGATGTCGGTCACGAGGCTGAGCACCCTCGGCCCTCCTTGCTTTCCCTTGTGTCGGTGGTGATTGATGGTGTGATCATCAGGCTTCCTTGGCGTACGAGGAGTACGCCTCCAGCAGGTAGCTGCGTGACCGCACCGTACGGATGGCGAGGCCTACCTCGCTCAACCGCCGGCG
>JANPGL010000785.1:0-8998 GCA_031423915.1 Actinomycetes bacterium
GCTGCACAAGCTCGGCGACCTCGGCATGCCCGACGATACGCACGAGATCTACTCGCGCATCGTGCAGTCGCCGTTCGGCATGGTCATCGTGAGCGGCCCCACCGGCAGCGGCAAGACCACCACGCTGTACGCCACGCTCACCGAGATCAACCGGACCGAGCTCAACGTGACGACCATCGAAGACCCGGTCGAGTACGTCTTCCCCTCGATCAACCAGATCCAGATCAACGAGCAGGCCGACATCACGTTCGCCACGGGCCTCAAGTCGATCCTGCGCCAGGACCCCGACGTCATCCTCGTGGGCGAGGTGCGCGACGTCGAGACCGCACGCATCGCCGTGCAGTCGGCGCTCACGGGCCACTTCGTGCTCTCGTCGATCCACGCCACCGACGCCTCGTCGGCCCTCTACCGCCTGGTCGACATGGGCATCGAGCCGTTCCTCGTGGCGTCGTCGATCGTCGGCGTCGTGGCGCAGCGGCTCGTCCGCCGCATCTGCTCGGGCTGTCGCGTACCGTTCACGCCGTCGTCGGCCGACCTGTTCTTCTACCAGCAGCTCGGGGGCAAGCCGAAGGACGTTTGGTTCCACGGTGAGGGGTGCAACCTGTGCTCCGGCAGCGGGTACCGGGAGCGCATCGGCGTGTTCGAGGTGCTGATGATCACCGACGAGGTCCGCCACGTCGTGGTCGCCGGTGGCACGCCCCAGGAGCTACGGACCCTGGCCATCGAGCAGGGCATGCGTCCGCTCCGATCGGAGGCCCTGCGCCTCGTGACCGAGAACATCACCACGATCGCGGAGATCATCCGCACCGTCTACGTGGTGTGAGGGAGCGACCGTGACCGAAGCGATGCGCCGGCTCGACGGGGCCGGGGACCAACCCGGCGACCGCCTTCCGAAGACGCCCTGGTGGCAGATCCAGATCACGCGCCCGGTGAAGACCGAGGAGCTGATGAACTTCTCGCGCCAGTGCGCGTCGTTCCTCCGCGCGGGCATCCCCGTGCTCGACGCGCTCTCCGTCATCGCCGAGGACGCCCGCAAGCACATGAAGGCCACCCTCGACGACATGGGCGTGGCGCTGCGCTCCGGGGCCAGCTTCGGCGGCGCCGTCGCCCGGCACCCCGACGTGTTCCCGCCGCACTACGTGTCGATGGTCCGCTCGGCCGAGCTGACCGGGCGCCTCGACGACGTGCTCGACCAGCTGGCGGTGTACGCCGGTCGCGACCTCGACGCCCGGCGCAAGGTGAAGTCGGCCATCACCTACCCACTGGTCATCTGCGTCGTCGCCATCATCACGGTCATCGTGCTGTCCACGTACGTGCTCCCCCAGTTCCGCCGCTTCTTCCGCGAGCTCAACGCCCAGCTGCCGGTGGCCACGCGGGCGTTGCTGGCGACCACCAGCTTCCTCGGCGCGTGGTGGTGGGCGATCCTCGGCGCGATGCTCATCAGTGCGCTGGTCGGACTGCTCGTCGTGCGCAGCGACCCCGGCCGCAAGCGGTTCGATCAGATCCTGCTCCGCCTCCCGATCATCGGGGGCCTCGTCCGCTACGTCATCGTCGAACGCTTCTGCAGGATCCTCGCCGCCATGGTCGCCGCCGGCGTGGCCCTGCCGGACGCCCTCAGCGTGGCCATCGGCAGCGCCAACAACCGGGTGTTCCAGGAGGGCCTCGCCGAGGCGCGCGAGGACATGATCCAGGGTGCGGGCCTGGCACGCCCCATCGCCGACAGCGGGCTGTTCCCGGCCGCCGCCAACCAGATGATCCGCGTCGGCGAGACCACCGGCACGCTCGACTCCCAGCTCGAGTCGGCGGCCCAGTACTTCGAACGCGAGCTCGACTACCGGCTGAAGCGCTTCACCGACCTCTTCGAGCCCGCCGTCATCATCGTGATGGGCCTCATCGTCGGCTTCGTGGCCATCGCCCTCGTCACCGCCATGTACGGCATCTTCCGGCAAGTGAACGTCCAGTGACCCGGGGTGCCCCGCACCGAGGCGGACAGGTCGGCGAGTCGCTCCTCGAGCTGCTCGTCGCCGTCACGCTGCTGGGCACCGCCAGCGTCACGATCCTCGCTGCGTTCGGCACCCTGATCAAGACGTCCAACACCGGCCGGCGCACCGGCGAGGTCACCTCTGTCCTGTCGGCCGCGGCAGAGGCCGTCGCCGACAACGCGCGCAACCACTACGTCCCCTGTCCTGCGTTGACCGCCTACGACCCGATGCTCGGGGTGACGCTGCCTGAGGGGTTCGCCAGCACCGACCTGGCCGTCATCGCCGTCCGCTACTGGAACGGCCCGGCGGGTTTCACCACCGACTGCCAGGACGCGGTGCCGGAGTGGCGGCTCCAGCTCCTCACCGTGCGGGTGTTGGGCAAGGACCGCGCCTCCGACCGGACGATCGACGTGGTGAAGCGCGGATGAACCGGCGAGTCCGACGGTCCGACGACGGGTTCACGCTCCCGGAGCTGTTGATCTCGATCGTCATCCTGTCGTTCATCGTCGGCGCCATCGGCTTCTCGCTGACCGTGGTGTTGCGCAACACGCGCGCCACCGCCTCCCGATCCGTCAGCAACCTCAGCGCGCAGAGCCTGAACGCGTGGTTCGCCGGCGACGTCCAGAGCGCGGCCGTCGACGGTGGCGACACGACGCCGACCGCCGTCACGGGGTGCCCCGGGAACGAGCCTGGGCGCAACGTCCTGCTGCTGCGGCGAGCCGATGGCCTGGCGGTGGTGTCGTACCAGGTGGTGCAGGACACCATCGTGACCGACCGCGCCGAGTACCAGCTCTGGCGCGTGACCTGCGTCGACGGGACGCGCCTGCGCAATGTGGTGGCACAGGCCCTCGCGAGCGACGACAACAATGCCGTCAGGGTGGAACCGGCGCTGCTCGACGCGGGCACGCCCGTCGGCACCGTTCGGCTCACCGTCGTGACGGGTGTGCCGACCGACAGGGTGACCGTCACGGTGTCGGGCACGGCACGCACCCGCAACCCCGACGAGCCCGTTCCGTGCGCGCTCGTGGCGGCCACTCCCGACGCCATTGCTCTGGTGCTCGGTCGCCCCGGGAGCGATGTGCGCTTCTCGGCGCACGTCGTCGGCGACTGCGGAGCCATGACGCTCCAACTGCCCACGCTCGGCACCCCGGCCACGGTCACGCTGGACCTCGGCGCGACGGGCGCCACGCGCACGGCGGTGCTCGTCGCGGCCGCCGCCACGTGGGGCAGCGGCACCCGAACCGCCACGGTGACGAACCGCGGGGCGACGCTCGGCACCTTCCCGCTCTACGCTTCTGCGGAACCGTGCGCGCCCGTGTCGGCGTCGGTCACCGCGCTCGAGTTCCGCCCACTCGGGGCGCCGATCGACTACGCCGTCCGCATGCGGGGGTTGTGCACCTCCGGAGTGGCGATCAACGTGCCCGGCGGCGGGTCGCAGGCCACCATCAGCCGCGCGCTCACGCAGCTCTCGTCCGACACGTGGACGACCACGCTGCCCACCGACCTCTCGTGGGCTGCCGGTTCGAAACGGGTCAACGTGCTCTCGGGGGGCCCGAGCCCTACGAACCTCGGCGGTCTCCCGCTGGTCGTGACCGCGGCGCCCTGCGTCCTCGTGAACGGCGCCACCGTCGTGCCGCCCCGCATGGACTCGAGCGGCAAGCTGACGGGCAACCTCGGCGTGACGGTGACCACCAGCGGCGTGTGCGGTCGCATCGGGATGAGCGTGCCGACCCTCGGCGGCACGCCTCAGGATCCGTGGGTCGACCCGCAGCTCGACGAGGGCCCGGTCACGTGGACCACCACGATCCCTCGACCAGGCCAGACGTGGACGCCCGGGCCTCGCGTCGTGACGATCACCAACGACGACGACTTCCTCGGCACCTTCCCGTTCGATCTGGTCCAGGTGTGTGCGATGGTCTCGTCGCCGTCGTCGGCCACGGTGTCGATCGGTGTCGACGATCGCGTGCTCGCCCCGACGACGTTCACGATCGGTACCGTCGGCACCTGCGGGACGATCACGATGGCGGTCCCGACCGGCGGCTTGCCGTCGTCGATCACCTTGACGGCCGTGACGACCGGCTCGAGCCACACCGCCACGGCGCAGCACGCCGACGCCACGTGGTCGGTCGGCAGCGGGCGCACGGTCACGGTGTCGGACGGCGGTACCGTCCTCGGCACGTTCCCGGTCGGCGTCACGCGGCAGCCGTGCACCGTCGTGGGCGGCACCCTGCGGATCGGCATCTCTCCCACGGCACCCAAGCAGGTACCCGCCGACACACCGATCTCCGTCCAGACCTCGGGCGGTTGTCCCCAGCCCCTGCGCGTCAGCCTCCCGACCGGGTCGGGCCCGGTCGACCCGCTGGTGGTCACGCTGGCGCCGTCGGCCACGCCGAACGTCTGGAACGGCACCATCCAACCCGCCGACGCGATCTGGACCACCAGCACCGTCATACCTCGCACCGCGGCGGTCACCGCCAACGGCGTGCCGGTGGGCACCTACCAGTTCGTGGTGTCGGACTGCTCCGTGGTTCCGAACTCGAACACGACGACCATCAACGTGAGCAGCGGCACCGTGTCGAACGGGAACCAGCGCATCACCTATCGCACCGTCGGCACCTGCCAGTCGACGATGACGCTGGAGTTCACGCCGGCCGGTGGCACCGTTCAGCGCGTGACGGCCACCCCGACCTCGCCGGGCAACTGGGAGAGCGGCCAGCTCAGCTCGGGCATGGTCTGGCTGTCGGGCCGGGCCGCCGTGACCGTGTCGGTCCACGACAGCGTCGCCCAGCCGTTCACCGCAAGCACGTTGGCCGGCACGTTCGAGGTGACCGGAACGTGACCGCCCCGACCCGCTCCCGCCGCCACGACGAGGGATCCGCCCTCGTCATGGTGCTCGTCTTCGTGCTCGTCGTCGCCGTCATCATCGGCGCGCTCCTCAACCAGTCGTTCACCACCTACCGGACCGCACGCGTCGCCGCAGAGATCTCCAACCGCGTCTTCGCCGCCAACGGCGGCGCCGAATGGGGAGTGCAACAGATCCGCCAGGGCGTCACCGTGGGCGACGAGCCGGCGTGCGCCACTCCGTCAGGCTCACCCACGCCGCTCGGACCACCGCTCCAGCTCGACGGTCGCACCGTCACGGTCACCTGCCAGGTGGACCAGGGCGGCTCCGTCGGGGCGGGCGGCTGGGCGGCCTTCATCACCGACGCCAGCCCCGCCGGCGGGATCAGCGTGCAGTCCGGTACGGACTCCGACAAAGTCGTGTACGGGCCGGTCTACAACCTCGGTCCGCTGACCCGGATCGGCACGCCGACGCTGCGCGTCCAGCGCGGCGACCTGTTCGCCTGCGGCGGCACGGCCCCCTTCGCCACGGTGGCGGCCACGCCGTTCTTCGCCGTGCGTCCGTGCGGCGCACCGCTCCCGATCCCGCCCGCACCGGTACCCGTCGAGTCGTTGCCGTCACGCGGCGAGGAGGTGGCGATCGACGACACGTACACCGACGTGAGCCCCACGTGCCGCGTGTTCAACCCGGGCCGCTACAGCCGGGCGCTGGCGTTCCGAACGACCGGCACGAACTACCTGCGGTCGGGCATCTACTACTTCGACAACCTCGACTTCGGCACCCCCGTGGTCCACACCGACGTGACCGTGCTCGGGGGCATCGCCGGCCCACGCGAGCAGGGCGTGCTCGGGCTCGCGACCAAGGCGCAGGATGACGGCTGCCCGGTGGAGACGGCGGCGTCGACCGGAGACCACTACGGTGTCGTCCTTGTGTTGGGCGTAAACACGCGAGTCGAGTTCCAGGGACGCTCACACGTCGAGCTCTTCGGCTACGCCAACACGGCCGTCGGCGCCGGCAGCCTGTCGGTGGTACAGCTGCGGAACGAGTGGGGACCGACAGAGGTTTCCGCCGTGCGGGGTCCGGACCAGGTCATCTTCGGCACGGGTCTCGGTTCGCAGACGGAACTGGTCGCCCACGGCACCGTGTACACGCCTCTGGCCCGGGTCACCGCCCTCGGCACGGCCACCAGCCGGGTGTCGTTCCTGGGTGGGGTGGTCGCTGCCGGACTGGATCTGCAGGCCGGCGCCGCCACGGACGGGCTGCACGTGTCGAACCAGTCCGGGCCCGGCTCCCGCACGATCCGGATCGTATCGACCACGAACAGCGTCGGAACCGAGAAGATCCTGCGTACGTCTGCCGTGGTCGAGGTCTCGAACGACGCAAGTCGCACCGCCAACGTCACATCCTGGGTGGTAGAGCAATGACGCACCCACATCGGCGGGCTCGCCCGGCGCCCCGCGCCACCGCGAGCTCCCTCGACCTCCAGCACACCCACAGCAGCACCATCACAAGGAGAGCCTCATGCGGGCGCTAGCCAACCATCGGCGGAACAAGAGCGAGGGCGAGGACGGCTTCACCCTCATCGAGCTCCTCCTCGTCATCATCATCCTCGGCATCCTCGCCGCCGTCGTCGTGTTCTCGGTCCGGGGCGTCTCCGACCGCGGTCAGTCGTCGGCGTGCAAGACGAGCCGCCAGACGACGCTGGCCGCGCTCGAGTCGTACTACGCCAAGAACGGTTCGTACCCCGCCACCCTGAAGGTGCTGAAGGACGACGGCTTCGTGTCCGACCTGCCGAACCTCTCGGCCGACAACTTGTCGGTCAACGGTCCCCAGAAGGCCAACGCGACCCCCCCGTTCGAGTGGACGATCACCTACGTGCCCGGGGGCACCCCGGCCGGGTCGACCTACGACCTCAACGCGGGGCCGGTCGGCTTCAAGTGCTGAGATGACCCGATCGACGGTGCGGCGCGGGGCCGCACCGTCGTCGGTCCCTCAAAGGGCCTGAGAGCGCGAACCGAAGCATGGACCTCCGTGGTGGCGACGTCGATCGCTTCATCAAATACGCATGGGAGGAGGGCGGTTCCGACCTCCTCCTGCTCGCCGGTTCGCCCCCGATGGTGCGCATCGACGGGCGCATGGAGCCGATGGACGGCGAGGCCGTACAGGACGAGGGGTCGATCCGCCTCCACCTCGAGAGCCTGCTGACCCCGGCCAAGATGACCGAGCTGGAGGACGAGGGCGAGGTCGACTTCACACTGGGGTGGGAGTCGCAGGCCCGCCTGCGCGGCAACGCGTTCTTCCAGCGGGGCATGCCGGCGGTATCGCTGCGCATCATCCCCGAGGACATCCCCACGTTCGACGACCTGGGCATCCCGCCGGCCGTGCGCAACCTGAGCGAGCTGGCCCAGGGACTGGTGCTGTTCACCGGGCCGACAGGGTCGGGCAAGTCGACGAGCCTCGCCTCGATCGTGCATGCCATCAACTCCAAGCGCCCGTGCCACATCCTCACGATCGAGGACCCGATCGAGTACGTGCACCCGAGCCGGATGGCGGCGGTGAGCCAACGTGAGGTGGGCACCGACACCAAGTCGTTCGAGCGGGCGCTGCGTTCGGCCCTGCGCGAGGACCCCGACGTCATCCAGGTCGGCGAGATGCGCGACATCGAGAGCATCGGCATCACGCTGACGCTGGCCGAGACCGGGCACCTCGTGCTGTCGACGCTCCACACGAACGATGCGGGCCAGGCGCTCGACCGCATCGTCGACGTCTTCCCCGGCGAACGCCAGGGCCAGGTGCGCATGCAGCTCGCCGGCGTCCTCCAGGCCGTCGTGGCCCAGCGGCTGATCCCCCGCGTCGGCGGCGGCATGGTGGCGGCGTTCGAGGTGCTCGTGTGCACCCCAGCCGTACGGAACCTCCTGCGCGAAGGCAAGACCCGCCAGCTGCGCAACAACATGACGCTCGGTCAGGGCGAGGGCATGCAGACGCTCGAGATGTCGCTGAACGCCCTGCTGCGCGCCGGCCTCATCGCCTACGACGACGCCGTAGCGCACGCGGTCGTGCCTCACGAGATCGAGCGCCCGAGCCAGCTGCCGCCGCCGCGCCGCTAGTCGGCGAACAGGGCGTCGACCTCGGCGACCCGGGGCAGCGAGGGCTGCGCGCCCGGACGCGAGGCCGCCAGCGCACCGGCCGCGCAGGCGCGGCGCAAGGCGTCGTCGTGGTCGCGTCCCTCGAGCAACCCGACGACGAGCGCTCCGCAGAACGAGTCGCCGGCGCCGGTGCCGTCGACCGCGACGACCGGCGGCGGCGTCGCCCGCGCCAGCACGGTCCCGTCGCCCCGTCGCAGCTCCGCACCGTCGGCTCCGAAGGTGACGGCCACGAGCGCGTCGCCGCGCACCGGACCGAGCACCTCGGCTTCGAGCCGGTTCACGATCACCAGATCCGCCCGATCGCGCACGGCGGCCGGCACGGGGCGGGCCGGCGCGGCATTGAGCGCGAACATCCCGGTCGCCGCCCCCGCGGCGGCCACGAGCGCGGCGTCGGGCACCTCCAGCTGGACCAGCACCGCCTCGCCCGGCGCCACGCGGACGTCGGCCGCCGCGAGCTCGCCGTTGGCGCCCGACACCACGACGATCTGGTTCTCACCGTGGTCGTCGACGAGGATCAGCGCGATGCCCGTTGGCCCGGAGTGCACGCGCACGTCGGCCAGGTCGACACCCCCGGCACGCAGGTCGGCGAGCGCCAGCTCGGCGTAGCTGTCGGTGCCGACGCAGGCCACCATGCGCACCCGGGCACCCATGCGGGCGGCCGCCAGCGCCTGGTTGGCGCCCTTGCCGCCGGGCACGAGCGTGAATGCCGTCGCCGTCAACGTCTCGCCGGCGCGCGGCAGCTCACCCACCCGCGCCACGAGGTCGAGGTTGACGCTGCCGACGACGGTCAACGATCCAGGGACGTTCGACACCACCATGGCGCAAACCGTAGGTGCTTGCGGCAGGCCTAGGGTGGTCCCCGTGGAGATCGTGGTCATGCCCCAACTCGGGGAGACCGTCACCGAGGGCACCATCGTCGCGTGGCGCAAGGCGCCGGGCGACCGGGTGGAGCACGACGACGCCCTCTTCGAGGTGTCGACCGACAAGGTCGACACCGAGGTGCCGTCGGCCGGCGCCGGCTACGTGCG
>JANPGL010000786.1:0-19664 GCA_031423915.1 Actinomycetes bacterium
CTCGGTGGCGAGGGCGATGACCACGATGGCGTCGTAGGTCTCCGCCGCGTAGTTCACGTCCTTCAGGCCCGGGTCGACTACCTTCAGTCGCTTCTGGAAGTCGTCGGACAGCTTCACGAGCGGGGTGGTGCCCGTGAATCCGGCGAGCGCGCCGGCCTTGGTGCCACCGGCCGCAGCCGTGGTGGTCGCGGCGGCGACGGTGGTGGCGGCCGCGGCGATAGTGCCCGCAGCCTTGGTGGTGGCAGTCGAACTGCTGCTGGAGCCGCATGCGGCACCCACCAACACCAGACCGGTGATCAGGGCTGCGCTTCGACGCGCCATCGTTCTCTGCATGCTGGGTTTCTCCCCCTGTGCGGGACACGGACTGCGTTGTCCGCTTGCGTGGTCCGGGATGGACCGGGCAAGGCTACGAGACGCCCCAGGTGCGTTCAAGGAATGGTGGCCTGTCTTTCACGCGCTCGTCACATGGCTGTCACGAGCCCGGCTGCTGTGACAGCAGATCGAAACACTGTCCGAGCCCGGCTAGCCTCCGGCCATGAGCGAGGTCCTTTACCAGGTGGCCGACCACGTCGCCACCATCACCCTGAACGCACCCGAGCGCATGAACACCATCTCGGGCCCGATGCTGGACGACTTGTCGAAGCGGCTGCTGGACGCCGACCGCGACCGCGACGTCCGGTGCATCATCCTCACCGGCGCTGGTAGGGCGTTCTGCGCCGGGCTGGATCTGGCCGCCCAGAAGTCGAGCGGTGACAACCAGCTCGGTGGCCTGGGTGACATCGGGTCGAACCCGGGTGAGTTCGAACTGCGCGACGCCCCGCCGATCGTGCTCCACAACCTCGACACGCCCGTCGTCTGCGCGCTGAACGGCGGCGCCGCCGGCTACGGGCTCGACATCGCACTCGGGTGCGACATCCGCATCGCGTCGGACCGGGCGAAGCTGGCCCCCGGCTTCGCCAAGCGCGGCATCCTCCCCGAGAGCGGCGGCACCTGGCTGCTGCCGCGCATGGTGGGCTACGCCCGCGCCGCCGAGATCGCCTTCACCGGGCGCACCCTGTCGGCCGACGAGTCGCTCGCCCTCGGTCTCGTGAACCACGTCGTGCCCGCGGCCGACCTCGAGAAGGAGAGCCGGGCGCTGGCCGGCGAGATCGCCGCCAATGCCCCGTTGGCCGTGCGAGCGATCAAGCGCATGATGCGGGCCGCCGAGACCGAGACGTTCGAGCAGAACGTGCACCACGTGTTCCTCCAGCTCCTGCCGCTGTTCCGCACGAAGGACTTCCGCGAGGGCGTCACCGCGTTCATGGAGAAGCGCGATCCGGTGTTCGAGGGCCGCTGATGCCGCTGGTCGCCGGCGTCGATTCCTCGACGGGGTCGACCAAGGTCGAGGTGCGCGACGCCGACACCGGCCAGCTCGTCGCCCACGGTGCCGCGCCTCATCCGGCCACCACGCCACCGCGCAGCGAGCAGGATCCTGCGGCCTGGTGGAACGCGTTCGAGGACGCCTGGGCCGCCGCGGGCAACCCGTCGGTCGCCGCGGTGTCGGTGGCCGGCCAGCAGCACGGCATGGTGGCGCTCGACGCCCAACGTGACGTGCTGCGACCGGCCAAGCTGTGGAACGACACCGAGTCGGCACCCGACGCCGGCTGGCTGCTCAAGCAGCTTCCCGACGGCGCCGCCGGTTGGGCGGCCGCCTGCGGGTCGGTGCCCGTGGCCGCGTTCACCATCACCAAGCTCTCGTGGCTCCACCGCAGCGAGCCCGACGCGTGGACACGGCTGGCGCACGTGGTGCTGCCCCACGACTGGCTCACCTACCGCCTGACCGGCGCGCTCGTGACCGACCGTGGCGACGCCTCCGGCACCGGCTACTGGTCGGCGGCCGACGGCTCGTACCGCTGGGACCTGCTCGCCATCGTCGACGGCGAGCGGGACTGGTCGACGGTCGTGCCCCGCGTGCTCGGACCAGCCGAACAGGCCGGCGAGTGGGGCGGCATCGCGGTGGCCTGCGGAACGGGCGACAACATGGCCGCCGCGGTGGGCGTGGGGCTGCGCCCGGGCGATGTGGCCGTGTCGATCGGGACCTCGGGCACCGCCTACACCGTGAGCGACGCACCGACCGCCGACCCCAGCGGACAGGTGGCCGGCTTCGCCGACGCCACCGGGCGCTACCTGCCGCTCGTCTGCACGCTCAACGCCACGAAGGTGACCGAGGCGGTGCGCCGGCTGCTCGGTGTCGATCACCGCGAGCTCGATCGGCTCGCGCTCGCGGCGTCACCCGGCGCCGGCGGCCTGACCCTGCTGCCCTACCTCGACGGCGAGCGCACCCCGAACCGGCCGGGCGCCACCGGTGTGCTGGCCGGCTTGCGCAGCGACGTGTCCCGCGAGCAGTTGGCGCGCGCCGCGTTCGAAGGTGTGCTGTGCGGCCTGCTCGACGCCGTCGACGCGCTCGGGCGCCTCGCACCGGTGGACGACGGCCGCCTGGTGCTCGTGGGTGGTGGGGGGCGATCGGCCGCGTACCGCCAGCTCCTGGCCGACCTCGCCGGTCGGCCGGTGCTCGTACCCGATTCCGACGAGCACGTGGCCGCGGGCGCGTGTGTGCAGGCCGCGGCGCTGGCCCACGGACGATCGCCGGGCGACGTGGCTGCCGCCTGGGGTCTCGGCGCCGGCAGCACCATCGAGCCCGCCGGGTCGACAGATCATGCGGCCGCCGTGCGGGCGGCCTACGCCGGACGGCGCGACCACGAGGCCTGACGTGACGTCCGGCGGCGACGACCCCTTCGGTCGCCTCGGACTGCCCGCCGACGCCTCGCTCGACGACGTGAGAGCCGCTCGCCGGCGGTTGGCCAAGGACCACCACCCCGACCACGGCGGCGATGCCGCCATGATGCGATCGGTGAACGCCGCGTTCGACGCCGCGGTCCGCACGCTGCTCCAGCGCCCGCCGCCGACCGCACTACCGGCCACCGAGACCCCGCCGGAACGACCACCGTCGACGGGCGCCACCCGACCCAGGCGGGACCCTGGCCCGCCGACCCGGGCGCAGGGCGTCCGCCCAGAGCACGACGCCCCCAGCTTCACGATCGACGTGCTGCCCGCCGCCGCGTTCGAGGCGCTGTTGGTGGTGACGTCGTGGCACGGGGACGTCCACGTCGACGATCCGCCCTACATGCTCGAGGTGCATCTCGACGACCCGGCGCCGTGCTGGTGCCGGCTCGAGCTGCTCCCGGAGGCGGGCGGCACTATCGTCAACCTCACGGTGCTGCCCGCGCGACCCGGAGTGCCGACGGCGGAGGAGGTGCGCGACCTGTGGGTGGCGTCGCTCAACGCCCTCGGGCCCGATGCCTGATCATCCGCTGCCGGCGGCCCCGGCTCACGCAGGACGGTGGGCGGCGCGACCGAGGCGGTCGTTGATGGCCCACCCCAGCCCGCGATCGGGCGGCTTCACGACGACCAGCGTGGCAAGGCCTTCCGCGTCGGCGCGCCGGAGGGCGGCGTACAGGTCACGGGCGTAGGCCTCGAGATCGTCACCCGGGTCGTGGACGTCGGCGCGTCGGCCGCCGGCGGTGAGCGACGCGACGCGGGCCCGCGCCCGAGCGGCGTCGTCGACCAACTCCAGCGCGCAGGCCGGGGCGTAGTGACTCGGCAACATGCCCGGCGCCCGGCTGGGCCCCGCAGCCGCGCGGTCGAGCGGACGCCCGAGCACCTCGTCGAGCTGCTCGAGCGGGACGCCACCCGGCCGTAACACCATCGGCGGCTCCAGCGTGCAGTCGACGATCGTCGATTCGAGACCGAGCCGGCACGGGCCACCGTCGAGCACCAGATCGACGTCTCCGTCGAGATCCGCCACCACGTGGGCCGCGGTGGTGGGGCTCACGCGCCCGAACCGGTTCGCCGACGGGCCGGCCACGCCGTCGCCGACGGCGGCGATCAAGGCCAACGCCAGCGGGTGGGCCGGCACACGCAGGCCCACGGTGGGGCGGCCCCCGGTGACGACGTCGGGAACGTGGGCCGCTCGCGGCACCAGCACGGTCAGCGGCCCCGGCCACAACGCCGCCGTCAGCGCGGAGGCGCTCGCCGGCACCGGTGAGGCCCAGGCGGCGAGCTCGGAGGAGGCGGCCAAGTGGACGATCAGGGGATGATCGGCGGGACGCCCCTTGATGGCGAACACCCGTCGCACGGCGTCCTCGGCGTGGGCGACGGCGCCGAGGCCGTAGACGGTTTCGGTGGGGAAGGCGACCACGCCACCACCGGCCAGGCAGCGCGCCGCCTCGTCGACATCGGTGGTGACACGGGTCCGACCGGGGCGGCGAGTCACCCCGGCGCGGCCTCCAGGAACTCGAGCACGGCATCGATGGCGCCGAACGCCTCGGTCGTGGCGAAGTGGTCGCAGTTGCGCACCACGACGGCTCGGGCGTTCGCCAGTGCGTCGACGAGGGGGTCTGCGGGCCCCGCGAAGTCCTTTTCGCCCATCACCACGAGGACCGGGCAGACGACGGCCGACAGCCGCTCGGCGGTCCACGCTCTGGCCGGCGTGCGCTTCATGATGGCGGCGAGCGCCACCGGGTCGTTGCCCGGCTGGCGGCTGTACTGCGCGAACAACTGGGCCTGCACGTCGTCGGACGCCTCGCCCTCGACGGCGGCGACGATGCGCCTCGCTCGCTCCTCGTCTCGCACGAACAGGTTGTTGCCCACGCCGAGGACGGCGAGCTTGCGGAACCGGTGCGGCTCCCGGCAGGCCAGCTCCAGCAGCGTCATGGCGCCCAGCGAGAACCCGACCGCATCGAACGGGCCGTCGCCGACCGCGTCGACGATGCGCGCCGTCAGGTCGGCGTACGCCTCCGGATCGTGCGGCTTCGGCGCGGTGCCGTGGCCGAGAAGGTCGACGCCGATGACGGTTCGGCCCGCGTCCTCCAGCAGGGCCTGCCAGCCGGGTTGCTGCCACGTACGGGCGTACGACCCACCCCAGCCGTGCACGAGGACGACGGGAGGTTCGCTCACGTGCCGAACGCTACCCGTCGTCCATCCCGTCAGCGAACAGGACACGGCCGACGAGCACGGCGAACAGTCCCGACGTCGGTAGCCTGGTCGGCCGAGCGGAGGTAGCCGGTGCACTTTCTCAACGATCTCGTCCCCCCGTACGAGCTCACCTTCAATGACGTGTTCCTCGTCCCGTCGCTGTCCGCGGTCACGAGCCGACTCGACGTGGATTTGAGCACCCCCGACGGCTTGGGGACGACGCTGCCGATCGTGGTCTCGAACATGACGGCCGTCGCCGGTCGACGCATGGCCGAGACGGTGGCGCGCCGCGGCGGCATCACCGTGCTGCCCCAGGACATCCCGCTCGACATCATCGAGCAGAACATCGCCTACGTGAAGAGCCGCCACGCGGTCTACGACACGCCCATCACCCTGGCGCCCACCGACACCATCGGCGACGCTCTCGCGCTCATCCACAAACGAGCCCACGGTGCGGTGTTCGTGGTCGACGACCGCCACGAACCGCTCGGCATCTTCACGGAGGCCGACGCCGTCGGGTTCGATCGCTTCACGCAGTTGCAACACGTGATGGCCACCGACCTCATCGCCATCGAGGCCGGCAGCGATCCGGAGCACATCTTCCAGGCGCTGGCGGCGCGGCGCGTCTCGGTGGCCCCGGTGGTGGACGGGGGCAGGCTCGTCGGCGTCGTCACTCGCAAGGGCGCGCTCCGTTCGGCGCTCTACACGCCTGCCCTCGATGCCAAGGGCCGCCTGCGCGTGGCCGTGGCCATCGGCATCAACGGCGACCCCGGCGCCAAGGCCGAGGCGGTGCTCGCCGCGGGCGCCGACATCCTGATCATCGACACCGCCCACGGTCACCAGGCGCGCGCCGTCGACGCCGTGAAGGCCGTCCGCAAGGTATCGGCCGACGTGCCGATCGTCGCCGGCAACGTCGTCACCGCCGCCGGTACCGCCGATCTGGTGGACGCCGGCGCCGACGTCGTGAAGGTGGGCGTCGGCCCGGGTGCGATGTGCACGACGCGCATGATGACCGGCGTCGGGCGTCCTCAGTTCTCGGCGGTGCTCGAGTGCGCCGCCGAGGCGCGCCGGGCGGGGCGTCAGGTGTGGGCCGACGGCGGGGTCCGCCACCCCCGCGACGTGGCGCTCGCCCTCGCCGCCGGCGCCTCCAGCGTGATGATCGGCTCATGGTTGGCCGGCACCTACGAATCGGCGGCCGACACCATCCGCGACACGGAAGGCAGGCTGTACAAGGAGAACTTCGGCATGGCGTCCAGCCGGGCCGTGAAGCACCGGACCCGCAACGAGACACCGTTCGAACGGGCTCGCAAGGAGCTGTTCGAGGAGGGCATCTCGACGTCGCGGATGTACCTCGACCCCGACCGTCCCGGCGTGGAGGACATCCTGGACGTGATCGTGGCGGGCGTTCGGAGCTCGTTCACGTACGCCGGCGCGTCGACCATCGACGAGTTCCACCAGCGAGCCGTCGTCGGGGTCCAGTCGGCCGCCGGGTTCGACGAGGGCCGGCCGCAGGGAACGAGCTGGTGAGCGTCGTCGCCGCGTTCGACGTCGACGGAACGCTCACGACGACCGACACGTTCCTCCCGTTCGTACGTTCCGTGGTCGGGCCGGCCGGAACGGTGATGCTGGCGTTGTGGAGCGCTCCACTGGCCGTGGGGGTCGTCACCAAGATGGCGTCGCGTGACCGGTTGAAGGCCGCGGTCTGCGACGCCGCCTTCGCCGGGCGCCGGCTCGACGACGTGGCCAAGCTCGGCGAACGACACGCCGAACGCATCCGCACCCGCTGGCTGCGCGAGGACACCGTGGCCCGTGTGCGCTGGCATCAGCAGGCCGGTCATAGGACTGTTCTCGTGTCAGCATCCATTCGTCCCTACCTCGACCCGCTCGGCGCGTGGCTCGGCGTCGACGACGTCTTGTGCACCGATCTCGGAGTCGGGAGCGACGACCTCCACGACGGCACGCTCGTCGGTGGCAACTGCCGCGGACCCGCCAAGGTGACTCGCCTCCTCGAGCACCTCGGTGGCCGGCCCACCGAGCTGTGGGCCTACGGCGACTCCGCCGGCGACCGCGAGCTGCTGGCCGCAGCCGACCACGCCACGCTGGTGGGGCGGACCCCGATCGCCGCAGCTCCCGGAGGCCGCTGACGGTGAGCGCCGTAGCGTCGGAGGCAACCGTGCCGAGCAACGTCGCACGTGGTCTCTTCCGCGCCATGCGGCCGCGCCAGTGGTTGAAGAACGTGCTCGTGCTCGCCGCACCCGGCGCGGCGGCGGTGCTCGACAACCCGCGGATCGTCTGGCGCGCCGCGGTAGCGGTCGCGGCCTTCTGCGCCACGGCCAGCGCGCTCTACCTCCGCAACGACCTGGCCGATCTCGACGCAGACCGCCTCCATCCCCGCAAGCGGCTCCGCCCGATCGCCGCCGGCATCGTCCCGGTCCGCACCGCGGTGCAGGCGTCGTGGGCCCTGGGCGTGGTCGGGCTGCTCCTCGCCGCGCTCACGCTGCGTTGGCAGGTCGTGCTGTCCGTCGTCGTCTACATCGCGCTCACCACCACGTACACGCACTACCTCAAGCACCGCGTCGTGCTCGATCTCGTCGCAGTGGCCGGCGGCTTCGTGGTTCGGGCAGTGGCCGGAGCGGCCGCGGCCGACGTGCCGATGTCCAACTGGTTCGTGATCTGCACCTCGTTCGGTTCGCTGTTCGTCGTCACCGCCAAACGCTTCGCAGAGCAATCTCGGCTGGGCGACTCGGCCGCCACCGTGAGGGCCACCCTCGAGGCGTACACGGTCGGGTTCCTCCGCATGGTGATGGGCATGTGCATGGCCGTCACCGCGATGTCCTACTGCCTCTGGGCGTTCGAGAAGGCGCAGTTCGCCACGGCGCGCATCCCGTTCTACGAGCTGTCGATCATCCCGATGGTGTCGGCCTTGCTCCGGTACGCGGTCGAGGTCGAGGCCGGAGCCGGCGATGCCCCGGAAGACCTGTTCATCGGCGACCGGACGCTTCAGGTGCTCGGCGGTCTGTGGATCGCACTCTTCGCGGCCGGTGTCTATGCCCGCTGAGCCGATCGACGACGGCGCGCCGCGCCTGCTCACCGGGTGGGGGCGCACGGCCCCCACCGCGGCGCACCTCGTCCCGGGGCTGTCGACCGACCGCGTCGTGAGCGTCGCCCACGGGGCTCCGTCGCGCGGTGTCCTGGCACGCGGCCTCGGCCGGAGCTACGGCGATGCGGCCCAGAACGCCGGCGGCACCGTCCTGGACATGGTCGCCGGCGCCACCCCCGCGCCGAGGGTCGACGAGACGGGTCTGCTCCGGGCCGCGGCCGGCACCAGCCTCGACACCGTGATGCGCAGCTGCGTGCCCTCGGGCTGGTTCGTTCCCGTCACGCCCGGCACGCGCCACGTGACGCTCGGCGGCGCCCTCGCCGCCGACATCCACGGCAAGAACCACCACGTCGACGGCAGCTTCGGTCGTCATGTCGTGGAGGCCACCATCGTCACCGGGGGAGGCGATGTGCGCCGGGTCGCCCCTACCGACGATCCGGCCGACGATGCCGAGCTGTTCTGGGCCACGGCCGGCGGACTCGGACTCACCGGTGCCGTGACCGCGGTGACCCTGCGCATGCTGCCGGTGGAAACCAGCCGGATGCTGGTCGACACCGACCGACTCGACGACCTCGACGCACTGCTCGGCGCCATGGCCGACAGCGACGCCCACCACCGCTACAGCGTGGCGTGGATCGATCTCATGGCGACGGGCAAGCACCTGGGACGTAGCGTGCTCACGGCCGGCGACCACGCACCGCTCGCCGCGCTGCCGACCGGCACCGGTGACCCGCTGGCGTTCGACCCGGCGGTGCGCGTCGGCGCCCCGCCGTGGGTGCCGTCCGGGCTCCTGAACCGTCTCACCATCCGAGCGTTCAACGAGTTCTGGTTCCGCAAGGCTCCCCGGCGCCGACGGGACGAGCTGCAGACGATCGGCGCGTTCTTCCATCCGCTCGACGGTGTGCGCGACTGGAACCGGCTGTACGGCCGGCGAGGCTTCGTGCAGCACCAGACGATCGTGCCGTTCGGGCACGAGGCCACCCTCCGGCGCGTCGTCGAGCGTCTCTCCGAGGCGGGCGCGCCATCGTTCCTGGCCGTCCTCAAACGGTTCGGACCCGCCTCGCCGGGGCCGCTGTCGTTCCCGACGCCCGGCTGGACCCTGGCGCTCGACATCCCGACGGGCCACCCCGGGCTCGCGGAGCTGCTCGACGAGCTCGACCGGGTCGTCGTCGGGGTCGGTGGGCGCATCTACCTGGCCAAGGACAGCCGCGTCGACCCGAGCCTCGTGCCGCTCATGTACCCGCGCCTCGGCGAGCTGGCCGACGTGCGCCGGCGCATCGACCCCGACGGCATCTGGCGTTCCGACCTGGGCCATCGGCTCGGGTTGGACGACGTTCGACCCACGCCGCTCGGCGACACCCACGATCGGGAGGCCACATCATGAAGGACGCGTTCGGGGACGTGCAGCGCGTGCTCGTGCTCGGCGGCACCAGCGAGATCGCCCAGGCCATCGTCCGCCGTCTCGTGGCGCGGCGGACCCGACACGTCGTGCTGGCGTGCCGCCAGCCCGCCGACGCCGGCGGGTTCGCGGACGAGCTGCGCCTCGCCGGCGTCACCGTCGACGTCGTGCCGTTCGATGCCGACGACATCGCTGCGCACCCGGCCGTGATCGACGACGCGGTGGCCCGGCTCGGCGAGCTCGACCTGGCGCTGCTGGCCGTCGGGGTGCTCGGCTCCCAGGAGGCGTTCGACGCCGATCCCGCCGCCGCGGCCGCCGCGTTCCACACGAACGCCACGGCCGGCGTCTCGGCCGGGCTCGTCATCGCCGACCGGCTCCGCCGCCAGGGGCACGGCACGCTCGTGGTGCTGTCCTCGGTGGCCGGCGAGCGCGTCCGCAAGGCGAACTTCGTCTATGGCGCGTCCAAGGCCGGTCTCGACGCCTTCGCCCAGGGCCTGGCCGATTCGCTCGTCGGATCCGGCGCCAACGTGCTCGTCGTGCGGCCGGGGTTCGTCGCCACCCGCATGACCGCCGGCATGAAGGCGGCGCCGTTCTCCACCACCGCCGACGCCGTGGCAGAGGCCGTCGTGAGCGGCCTCGGTCGCGGGGCCACCACCGTGTGGGCGCCCGGCATCCTGCGGTGGGTCTTCACCGTCATGCGCCACCTCCCGCGTCCCGTGTGGCGGCGCGTTCCCGGCTGAGCCACCCGAGCGACGCGATCCGGCGTCAACCGTCGCTGGGCGCGCCGTCCGGCGAACGCACGCCGGGGGGCCACGACCGTCGATGCGGCGCGTCGGCAGCCACCGCGGCCGGGTGGCGGACGTTCGACCCGTCGTTCCCGGACGCCGGCCGGCGCGAGGGCGGGCGGCGGCGTGAGGACCGGTGGGCGGGCACGACGAGGAACACCGCCGCCCACGCCAGCGGCTGCACGGCCTCGGAAGCCCGGGGCCAATCGAGGTCGGTGGGCAGGTCGTAGCGGATCTGCTTCGTCACCACGTACAGCGCCACGGCGGCGAGCAGCAGCCCGGGCGCCAACACGACCGGGCGAGCCAGGCGTCCCGGCAGGACGCGCGCGGCCACGAGGACGAGGACCACGACGACCGAGGCCCGCCAGCCCGAGCAGGCGAGTGCCAGCACCACCGCAGCGATCCGGCCGGCGCCCACCGATCGCACCGACCCAGCGAACCGCCCCGGCAGGCCCACCGGGGCCGCCTCGACGACGGACCCCGCCCCGATCGCCGAGCCGTCCATGGAGGCGGCGTCGTCCGGGGCCTCGGCGTCGCTGCGGCGCCACGCCGCGCCGGTCGCCGCCGGCACGAGGGCACGACCGCGGCCGACGAGAACGAGCGCGAGGCAGGCGAGGGCGGCGAGCGCTGACACCGCGAGCCCGCCCCACACGACCCGCTGGGGGGTCCACCGGAGCTCGATCGTGAAGTCCGCGGAGCGGGGCTGCACGAGCCAGCCGTTGGCGAAGCCGTCGACGAGCGTGGGCCCGCCCAGGTCGCCCGTGCCGTTCACCGCGGCGTGCCATCCGGCGTTGTGGCTCTGCCCGAGCACGAGCCAGAACGGCGCCTTGGCCTTCGACACCACCACGCGGTACGACGCTCGACCGGTGCGCGTGACGGCGACCTCGGGGACCGACACGGCGACCGTCGACACGCCGGGCGAGGGGCTGCGCAGGACGAGCCGGTCGAGATCGATGCCCGAGTCCCGCCCGGCCACCGTCGTCAACCGGTGATCGCCGGCCCCGATGGTCAGCGTGCCGCACCCCTCGACCACGACACGGCCCGCCGTGCGCCGCAACCGCACCGCGAGCGGACGATCGTCGACGCGGACCAGGTCGTCCCGGCACGTGCCCGGGTCGTCGGCCACCAGCGTGGCGGTCAGGCCGGGCACGCCGAGTTCGGCGATGCCGACCGGCTGCACGACCGAGGTGCCGCTGTCGGCGTCGATGCTGCGGACCTCGCGCACGGCGGTGATGGTGATGTCGAACGACGTGGCCGTCAGCGGGCGGGGGAGCACGACCGCCATGGTGGCCAGCGAGCCCTCGGCGGAGCCGTCGGCGAGTGCGGGCAGGTTCACCAGCACCGGTTCGCCGGCCCCGGCGGCGATGCGGAGCTGCGTCGGCACCGAGTGTCGGCCGTCGGCCACCACCTGCAGGCGCATCCGTTCGAGCGTCACCGCCGCGGGAAGCTCGACGTGGAGGGTCTGGCCGGGCGCGTCGATCGGGGTGCGCCACACCGTCGTCGGATCGTCGTCGATGGTCGCCAGGGCCGTACCGGTCGTGTCGCCCCCCAGCCGAGCGGTGGCGGTGGCGCGGACCCCCGTCGGCGCCAGCACGGCGGCCAGCGTGGCGTCGCTGGCGCGCGGGCTCAGCGCCCCCGTGCCGGCCACGTCGAACGTTCGTACCACCGGCAGCGAGAACGAGCGCGCCAGCGCCGGCTCGGGGTCGCTACGGTTCACGTCGAGCGCGCTGGCCCGCCAGCGCGTGAGCACGAGCGAGAGCGCCTGGTCGGTGACGCGAGCGAGCACGTCGGACGGGAGCCGGATCACCTCGGTGGCGCGCTGCCCCTCGATGCCCACCTCGGCGAACCCCACGGCCGAGATGCCGGCGTAGCCGGGGAGTCGCGTGTAGTTGGTGTCGGTGACCTCGATGGACAGGGTCGTGAACCTGCGCGGTCCGAGGTCGATCCGTTGACCCGGCTCCTGGCGCGAGCGGTCGTCGAGCGCCACGTCGACGGGATCGCGACCGTCGAAGCGCAGGCGCACCGCGGTGATCCAGCGGTTGCGTGGACCGTCGAGGGGCTGCAGCAGCGTGAGGTGGTCGGTGGTCACGGGTGCCGACATCTCGACCTCGAGCCGCTCGCCGCGCGCCTCGGCGAACGCGGCGGTTCGCCACGCCGTGCGGGGGTCGCCGTCCAACGCCATCACGGCCCGGTCCTCGGGGGTGTAGGTGATCGGGTTGCCGTAGCTGGTGGCCTGCACGCGGGACACCCCGTCGAGCGTCGCCGTCGTGAACGAGCCCGTGGGCGCACCGGGGAAGAGATCGAGGCGGTTGTCGGTCGGATCGGCGCGCAGCGGACGTTCGCCGGCCACCTCGGTCGCTCCGAGGTACTCGCGCACCGAGCCCCACCGCCGGGCCTGCTGCCGGTTGGTGTCGGTGACGACGACCTCTGCCCCTCCGGCCAGAGCGGCGTCGAAGGCCTGCGGGCGGGTCGTCAGGTCGCCGGCGTAGAGCACGACCCCCGGCACGTCGAGCGCGCCCGTGGCGGCGACGTCGACGAGGCCCTCGCCGTCGCCCGCCACGAGCGTGGTGCGGGCCGGTTCGACGCGCACGACCGGCCGAGGATCGTCGACGCGGTAGAGCGTCAGCGGGGCGGGGTCCGGCGTACCGGCGGCGGTGGTGAGGGCCTCCGCGTCCAGCAGCGGCAACCGGTCCACGGGCCGGTTCGGTGTGGGCTGCCCCACCGGCACGGGTGACCCGAGACCGGGCGTGTCGGCCAACGCCGCCGCCATGGTGCGCGGCCGCGCCAGCCGGAAGCGTTCGTACTGGAGATCGTTGCGCAGCACGACGTCGCCGACTCCCAGGCGCCGGAGCAGCGGCGCCACGGCCGTCGGCTCGGGGATGCGATCCTGCCAGCGGCGGTCGAGCGCGGCAAGCAGATCGGCACTGCCGGGCGAACCCCAGGGGACGAGCTCGCGCGCGGCCACGTCGCGGTCGGTGAGGCCCGCGAGCACGGGGTCGACGGTGCCGCCCCAGCGGTAGTAGGCGAAGTCGCTCCCGGGGACCTCGAGGACGCGGGTCGCCGGGTCACGGGCGTCGAGGAGGGCCGCCGCGTCGGGCCACGACGAGGGCAGCTCCTCCGGGCGCTCGATCGACGAGGTGAGGAGCTGGCCGGACCACAGGCTCGGCAGGTTCAACGCCAGCAGGCCGATGACCGCGGCGGGCGCCGCCCACCGCAGGCGCGGCCGGCGCCAGGCCAGCGCCTCCACGCCGACACCCAGCCCGAGCGCCAGCCCCAGTGCCACGAGCGGCACCGCTCGCGGCGTGGAACGCAACGCCTGACCGGCGCCACTGCCGATGAGCGACCGCATCGCCCGGCCCACGACGCTCGGCGTGTCGTACGGGTGCGCGCCCACCGACACGATGGTGCCGACGACGACCAGCAGCACGGGGAGCGCGCGCGACCGCCATCGGGACCGGGCCAGCGCGGTGAGCCCGAGCGCCGGGACGGCCAGGCTCACGAGCACCAGCGCCGGGTTGTGGGCGTAGGCACCGACGGGGTCCACCCAGGGCGACACCGCGTCGCGCCCGTAGCCGAACCAGTAGCCGAGCCCACGCAGGATCTCGGCGGGGGTCGCGGCCCGGGCGACGGCCTCGTAGGTCTCGGTGTAGCGCAGGATCGGCAGGCCGTAGCGGCCTTGCGCCCACAGTCCGGCGATCCACCACGCCGACACGCCGAGGCACAGCCCGGCCGTACGGACGACCACGCCGAGGGCGCGCCCGGCGGGCACGGTGCGATCCCACCCCACGCGCCAGACGAGCAGGCACAGCGGCCCGAGCCCGGCGAGGACGAGCGCGGTGGCGTTTACGCCGCCGACGATCAGGACGACGAGCGCGAACGCCGCCGGCCACCGCCAGCGCGACGACGTGTCGTCGAGGGCGCGTGACAGGAACGTCATCAGCCAGCCGAGCCCGGCCCACGGCAGCAGGATCACCGACAACCGCGCCGCGTACGGCAAGAGGTAGGGCGAGAGCTGGTAGGCCACCGCCGCCACCGCTGCGGCCCGCCACGGAAGGCGCAGCGATCGGGCCAGGGCGAGCACCCCCGCGCCGGCCGCGAAGAACACGGTGCCGAGCCACAGGCGTTGGGTGATCCAGTCGGGCAGCCCCAGCCGATCGCCGAGCCAGTACCACGGCCCGAGCGGGAACAGGTACCCGATCGTCTGATGGCTGACGGTACCGAGCCCGGTCGCCGAGTCCCACAGCCACGGGGCCTTCGCCAGCAGCCGGGCGGGGTCCAGCGTGAGGTACGTCTTCGTGTCGGCGCTGACCCGACCCGGCGAGGTCCACAGCAGCGGAAGGTAGGCGATGGCGGCAAGCGCCCATCGCGTGCGTCGGACGGCCGGCGGCCCCGACCGCCTCACCGGGCGTGGCGCCGGGCGAGGGCATCCTCGGCCAGCACCGACAGCGTCCCCGACGCGGTCGCCTCCCACGTGAGGGCCCGGGCCCGTTCGAGAGCGCCGGCCGCCAGACGCGCCCGCAGCTCAGGATCGGCCAGCACGCGCGAGATGGCGGGTCCGAGGTCGGCGAGCGGGGCGAGCAGACCGCTGCGCCCGTCGAGCACGGCGTCGCGGTGCCCGCCGATGTCGGTGGCGACGGCGGGCGCTCCGCACGCGGCGGCCTCGGTGATCGTCATGCCCCAGCCCTCGGCCACCGACGCGCTCGCCACGAGCCACGCCCGGCGGTACAGCTCGACGAGCTCCGTGTCGGCGATTCGGCCCGGCAGCTGGATCCAGTCGTGGGCATCGAGCGACGTCACGAGCGCCTCCAGGGCGTCATGTTCCGAGCCCTCGCCCACGATCACCAGCCGCAGCCCGGGATGGTGGGGCCGCACGTCGGCCATGGCCCGGATGAGCGCGTCGAAGCGCTTGACCGGCATCAACCGACCGACCGCCACCACCAGCGGTTCGTCGCTCATCGATGGTGACGCGGCGGGGGAGAAGCGGCGATCGATGCCCGGGGGCACGACCCGCACGAGCGACGGGCGGAGGCCGAGCGTGCCGACGAGCTCGCGACGCGACGACTCCGACAGGGTCACGACCCGGGTGCGCCGGTAGAACGGCGGAGCGATCCGATGCTCGAGCGCGTGGCCGATGCGCGCCAGCTTCGGCGGGAGCACCAGGTGCCACATCGGGCCGTGCACATGGTGCAGCCAGGTCACCCGGGGCCCCCGAGCCCACACGGGCGAGAGCCACGGCACCCCGTTCCAGATCTCGACGAGCCCGTCGCGCCGCCCGTGACGCCCGGCCAGCTCCGCGGCGACCCCGCGGGGAAACACCATGTAGCGGCCGGCCCGCCGCACCACGTGATACCCGTTCCGTCGGGACTCCGGCGGCGCGCCTTGGGCATAGGACGTACGCATGGTCACGTCGATCCCCGCCTCCGCCCACAGGCGGCACACGGTCGACGCGTGCACCTCGGAACCGCCCGCCTCGACGTCGGCCAGGTCCCGCCAGGCCAGGACGTGCACACGGCGGAGCCCGGCCGCGACCGCGATCTCGCCGAGCGAAGCGACGGCGCCGGCGCCGGGGGCACCGGCCGGGAGATGGTTGGCGGTCACGGGTGGGAAGGGTTGTGCGCCGAGGCACCACGGTGGCGGGGGCATTTCGTACACTACCGACTGCCGTGCGGCGCGGCCCGGACCCCCCATGAAGCTCACTGGCGAACGTCCCATCCAAGGAAGCACCCCGGCATCGCTCCTGGCGTTGCACGACGCGGGCTACCGCGAGGTGCGGGCGCGCCTCGGTTCGGGCACGGTCGTCGACCTGGGGTGCGGCCTGGGCGACGCCGCCGTCGGCCTGGCCGGCGACGGCCGGCGCCTGCTGGGCGTCGACTACCACCACCCGACCGCCGTGGCCGCCCACCGGCGGCACGGCCTCGACACGCTGGTGGCCGACGGGGCCGCACTGCCGCTGCGCGACCGGTCGGTCGACCAGGTGTGCTCGTCGCATCTCATCGAGCACTTCCTCCGCCCCGAGCAGCACGTCGCCGAGGTCAGCCGAGTCCTGCGATCCGGCGGCACGGCGTTCTTCGTGACGCCGAACGCACCGGCCGACTTCGAGAACCCCTACCACGTGTCCCTGTTCGAGCCCGGCCAGCTGGCGTCGCTGCTCGGCCGCTTCTTCGACGACGTCGAGGTCCTCGGGCTCGACGGCGACGACGTCGTGCGGGCCGACTTCGCGCGGCGCCGCCACGTGGCCGAGCGCATCCTCCGCCTCGACCGGTGGAACCTCCGCCGCCGCCTGCCCCGATCCTGGTACATCGGGTTGCACGCGCTATCGCGGCGCCTGCTCTACCCCCTGCTGGCCCGGCGGCGGCCGGCCGGTGGGGACATCACCGCTGATCGCTTCGCCATCGCGCGGACGATCGACGCCGACACCCTGGTCCTGTTCGCCGTGGCCCGCCGGCCGCGAGCGCGCGTGTCCGGTCGTCGGCGAGCGGACGCCCCGGCGTGACGGGCGGCGACAACGAGTCGTCGCGCCTGGACGCCCTCGACGGACTCCGGGGCGTGGCGGTCGCAGGCGTACTGGCGTTCCACGCCGGCCTGCTCGGCGGCGGGTTCCTCGGCGTGTCCACGTTCTTCACGCTGTCGGGTTTCCTCATCACCCGTCTGTTGCTGGCCGAGGTGGAGACGACCGACTTCTGCGATCTGCGCCGCTTCTGGGCGCGACGGGCGCGCCGCCTGCTGCCCGCCGCGCTGGCGTGCTCGTTCGGCGTGCTCCTGTTCGCGGCCACGGTCGGGTCGGCCACCCAGGTGGGCACGCTGCGCGGCGACATGGTGGCCGCGCTCGGCCAGGTGGCGAACTGGCGCTTCCTCCTGTCCGGCGCGGGCTACGCCAACCGGTTCGCCGACCCGTCGCCGCTGCAGCACTTCTGGTCGCTCGCCATCGAGGAGCAGTTCTACGTCGTGCTGCCGGTCGCCGTGTGGCTCGTGGCGCGACGCAACCGGCGCGAGCACCGCTACCTGCCCGACGACCGCCGCCGGCCCTTGCTGCTCGGCGTCGCCGTCGCCGGGGCCGTCGGCCTGGCCACCAGCGCCGTCGTGTCGACGCAGCACGCGTACTACTCGACCATCACGCGCCTGCCCGAACTGCTCGTGGGCGTGGCGCTCGCCGCCGGTCTGGCACGCGGTCACGGCCTGCGCCGGCATCCGCTCGCCCGGCACCTCGGCCGCCTGGCGCCGGCCGGCGTGGTCGCCGCGGCCCTCCTGTGGTGGCGCACGACGCCCACGACCACCTGGTTGCCCCACGGCGGGTTCCTGCTCAACGCGGCCGCCACCGCCACCGTCATCGTGGCGTGCCACGGCCGAGGGGCGGCCGCCCGGGTGCTGGCCGCGCCGCCCCTGGCGTGGCTGGGCCGCGTGTCGTACGGGGTGTACCTGTACCACTGGCCCGTGTTCCTGTGGCTGTCGCCCGAACGCGTCGGTCTCTCCACATGGCCCCTGCTCGTCGTGCGGCTCGCCGTGACCCTGCTGCTGGCGCAGCTGTCGTGGACGCTCCTCGAACACCCGGTGCGGTACCGGCTGGTCCTCCACGGTCCGTCGGCGCGCTACGCGCTGGCCACGGCGGCGACGCTGGTGGTCGGCAACCTCGTGCTCGTGACGGCCCGGCCCCCGGAGGCAGCCGTCGCCTTCACCCCGGTACGGGGCGAGGCACCGCCGGTGGTCACCACGGCGGCGCCGCCCACCACCGCGCCTGCACCCGACGTCGAGGCACCGAGCACCACCACGACCGTGGCGCCGCCGCCCCGACGCATCATGATCGTCGGCGACTCGATCGCGCTGACGCTGGCCGGGGGCATGATCGAGTACAACGCCGAGCACCCCGACTGGCGGATCTACGTCGATGCCGAGTCGGGCTGCTCGCTGGCCACCGGCGGCCGCCTGCGGGCGCTCGGCTACGACGCCGACGACGCCCCGAAGTGCGCCACGCGCAACGCGGCCATCTCGGCCCACGTCGCCGAGTTCCGGCCCGACGTGGTGCTGGTGCTCTCGTGCCTGTGGGAGGTGGCCGATCGCCAGCTCCCCGGCGAGCGACGCTGGCGGGCCCCGGGCGATCCGACCTTCGACGACTTCACCCTGCGCACCATCGACGAGACCGCCGCCGCGGTCACCGCGACGGGCGCCCGCGTCGCTTGGCTCGACTGCCCGCGGCTCGATCCGGACTACCACCCCGAGCACTACATGGGCCCGCCCCCATACCCCGTGGCCGAACCCGAACGCGTCGTGCGCTACAACCAGCTCCTCGCCCAGGCCCTGGCCGACCATCCGATGGCGCTGCTCGACCTGGCCGGCTTCCTTCAGGCTATGCCCGGTGGTGACCTCGATCGCGGGCGCCGGCCCGACGGCGTGCACCTGAGCCGTCCGGTCGCTCGCGACGTCGGCGTGTGGGCGCTCGAGCAGCTCGACCAGCTCGACCAGCTCGATCGCGGCGGCTGACGCCCCGCCGGGCCTAGGCTCGCCGCCCGCATGCCCCGCACCCTGCGCCGCCCCGATGCCGCCGGCTGGGCCGTCGTCGCCGCGGTGGCGGTGGGCACGCTGGTGCGCCTCGCCTGGTGCCTGCTCGCGGTGCGTCCCCACGTCGGCCAGCACGACCCTGCGGCCTACGTGCGGTTGGCCCAGAACCTCGCGGCGGGCCACGGCTACCGGGCTCCGACCGGGGCATCGACGGGCTACTACCCGGTCGGGTACCCCGCGGCGCTGGCGGCCGCCTGGTGGGTCGTCACCCACACGCCGTTGCGCGACGACCCCTGGTGGACGGCGGCCGGGTTGAACATCGCGGCGGCCGCCGCGGTCATCGGCCTCGTGGGGGTCCTCGGGCGTCGCCTCGCCGGACCCGCCTCCGGCGCGGTCGCGGCGGCGTTGGTGGCGCTGCACCCGAACCTGGTGTTCAACACGGCGCCGGCGCTCACGGAGCACGTGTTCCTCGCGGCCCTCGTCGGGGGCCTGGTGCTCGTCGGTACCGGCCGCGACGTACCGGCACGCCCGGCGGAGGCGCTGGCCGGCGGCGTGTGCCTGGGCGCCGCCGGGCTCGTGCGGCCCGTCGGCCTCGTGGTGGCGGCGGTGGTCGTCGCACCCGCGCTCGTGCGCGCCGTTCGGCGCAGGGGGGCCTGGCCCGTCCCGGTGGCCGTGGCCGCCGGCGTCCTCGTCGTGTGCGTGCCGTGGGTGGTGCGGAACGACGCCCGGCTCGGCCGCCCGACGCTGGCCACCAGCACGGGCGACAACCTCTGCATCGGCAACTACCCGGGGGCCACCGGCGCGTTCGCGCTGCCCGACGCGTGCTTCGCCGACGTGCCCGGGCTGGTCGGAGGCACCCCCGAGGCGGAACGCG
>JANPGL010000787.1:0-1659 GCA_031423915.1 Actinomycetes bacterium
CCACACATCGGCGTTGGTCGGCGAGCGCACCCCGCCGTCGACGCACCGCACGCCCTCGACGTGGACACGGGCAAAGTAACCGGGCACGGCGCACGACGCGCCGACGGCGTCGTCGAGCGCCGGTCGTGGCTGACCGGCTCGCCCGAGGACGACGCGACGAAGATCGTGCTGACGAGTGCCGGTGATCCACAACGGGCGCGATGGCCAACCGTCCGGCAGGGCCCATAGCAGCGCCACGTGGTGTAACACTTCGGCGCGCCAGTCCGGAAGGTCGCTGACGGCCGCGGCGACCGGGTCGACCGTCCAGGGGCGAGCGAGGCGAGCCACGAGGCCGAACTCGGGGAGTCTGGGCAGTCGCATCAGGTCGCGTCGCGTCAACGTCGGCGGCGCAGGGCGATCGACCAGAGCGGCGGCGATGTCCGGGGGCGTCGCGAGCAGGTCGGCGCCGACCATCGAGGCGACCAGGTCGTGAGGCGGCACACCGGTACGCAGCAAGGCTCCGATGACGGAGCCGTTGGAGGTGGCCACGACCACCTCGCCGCTGTTCTGGTTGGCGCCGCCACAGTCCCGTCCGCGAACCACTGGTGGGCCACCGCGCGGCCTTCACTCGGCAGCGGTGATGTCCGTCCTGTCGACCAGGGCTTGCACCACCCGGTCTTCGACGGGGTCCTCGCGCTGATGTTCGATCTCGAGCGACTGGGCCACCTCGACGCGGGCGGCCTGCCAGGTCGACCAGTGTCCGGACACGAGCGCCCAGAGCGACAGCGCTGACACGTACGACACACTGTGGATCCACCCAGCGGCGATCGACAACGGAATCATGAAGATCCAGAAGATCGTGAGCCATCCGTTGAGACGACGCATGAAGACAGGATCGCCCTGCACCGACGCCCAGAGCGACTTGACGATTCTCACGAGCGGGTTGCTACCCACCTAGGGGAAACACAACACGTCGCCTGTTGGACCGGGGTTGCTCGAGCGGCCACGTAGTGGCGCATGCGCCGACCAATCACCGTTTCGTGCCGCACGCGGTCGGGTAGGGGCATGCGCATCGCTGCTCACCCGACGACCGCACGGCCATCGAGAACGTTCGGAGTGGGCCCTACCAGCGTTGATCGTCCTGTCGAGCCCGACAGTCTGCGGTTCGGCCTCGACGACCGACCAGGCATTCGACGACAGGGTCGGACCCGGATTGGCTACATCGACGAGACCTCAGAATCGATCGTCACCGAGGACGCGACGATGCACCGCATCGCCTCGCTCGCAGTGCCGCCGGCGTGGACCGCTGCCTGGATCTCCGCCGATCCGTGGTCGCACTTGCAGGCCACGGAGCGCGATGCCCGGACTCGCGAGCAGTACCGGTACCACCCGCAGTTTCGAAGGTTCAATGGTCCGCATCCAGTTCACGGGCAAGAGCGCCAACGCGCTCGACATCGATCTCCGCGACCCACGCCTGGTCCGGCTCGTGGGACGCTGCGGCGAGCGGCGGCTGCTCCGGCTCCTACGACACGAGAGCGACCGCCCCGACCTCGCAGCTATGCCGACGCGCTCACGAGCGTGACCGCAGGCGCAGGCGGACGAACGGACGCGAGACGAACGGACGCGAACCGGACGAGCAAAGCCCGGCTGGCGGGCGTCGCAGTCCTGCGCCGGCACGGG
>JANPGL010000788.1:0-1752 GCA_031423915.1 Actinomycetes bacterium
CCCATCGCTTCTACAAGGGCGAGCACTCGCTCGGCCGCCAGGCGCAGGCCGCCGGCGAGCGGGCTCGCGAGATCGCCAAGAAAGATGGTGGCGGAGGCGGGATGTTCGCCCAGGCCAAGCGGCAGATGTCGGAGGCCAAGCAGGCCCCCGCCAAAGACGCCGGCAGCAAGTCGCCCACGGTCAGCAAGCGAGTGACTCCCCCGAAGAATCGCCCGACGACGTCGAAGAGCAGCATCCGGCCGGCTTCCACCGGCAAAGTGGTGCGTCCCAACAGCGATCGTCCCAAGAAGAAGTAAGGACCACCATGGAATGGGTCGAATTCACCGCTCGCACGCTCGAGGAGGCCAAGGACCTGGCATTGGATCGTCTCGGCGTTGCCGCTGACGATGCCGAGTTCGAGATCTTGGCCGAGCCCAAGCCCGGCCTGTTCGGTCGGCTCCGCGGCGAGGCGCGAGTCCGGGCCCGGGTACGCCCGGCGCAAGCCCGCCAGAAAGTCGACCGTCGCGAGCGCCGGCCACGCAAGTCCGAAGGCGGCGACGCCGCCGTCCCGCGGGCAGCCAAGCCGAAGTCGCCGCCTGCCGCGAAGGCCGCAACGGCCAAGCCTGCCGCGAAAGCGGCGCCGCGCGCGCCGAGGCCGGCCCGCGACACCGATGAGCCCACCCCGCAACTGACGAAGGAGCAACAAGACGTGAATGCCCGACAGGTTGGCGACGAGGCTCGCAAGTTCATCGATGAGTTGGTCGCCGCGTTTGCATTCACCGGCACCACGGAACTGATCGAAGATGGTGACGATCTCGAGGTCCGCGTGCATGGGGACAACCTCGGGCTGCTGGTCGGGCCCCGGGGCACGACGCTGCAGGCGGTGCAAGATCTGGCCCGGGTCGCGTCACAGCGCCGGCTCGGCGATCATGACACGCGCCTACGCATCGACATCGGTGGCTACCGTCAGCGACGCAAGGAAGCCCTCGACCGCTTCGCGCTGCAGATGGCCGACGAGGTCAAGCAGTCCGGTGTGGCCCGCGTGCTCGAGCCGATGTCGTCGGCAGACCGCAAGATCGTGCACGACGCCCTCAGTGAGGTCGAAGGAATCGGGACGCGCTCCGAAGGCGACGATCCGTACCGGCGTGTGGTCATCACGCCGGCCAATGACTGACGACACCCGTCTCCTGGCCGCCCTCGCGGTGATCCAGGCTCGCGGTGCGATCGGCGAGCGCTCGCTGATCGACGCCGTTCGGCACGCCGATCGCTTTGTCGGATGCCTGCCGGACGGCCCCCGGTCGATCGTCGACCTCGGATCCGGCGGTGGGTTGCCGGCCTTGGTGATCGCCTGGCGCCGCATCGACGTGATGCTGACGATGGTCGAGCGTCGAGCTACTCGCGCGGATCTGCTGCGTCGGGCCGTCATCTCGTTGGGCCTGGGGGAGCGCTGTACCGTGCGCGATGTCGATGTCGCTGCCGTGTGCGAGGACTCCCCCGGTGCGTTCGACGTGGTGACCGCTCGGAGTTTCGCCGACATCGCCACGACGACGCGATTCGCCGAACGCCTGCTGGCCCCGGGTGGCGTGGCGCTGATCAGCGAGCCACCGGCCGACCGCTCCGATCAGTGGGCGGCCGTGCTCGCGCTGCACCCATCTCTGACGGATGCGGGCGTTGAGCAGGGCATTCGTATCCTGAGGCGCTAGCAGCCTTCCTCAGCACGTTTCACGTGGAACATCACCACCCGGCCCGATCATGGGTTGCGGAGGTTCCACG
>JANPGL010000789.1:0-4816 GCA_031423915.1 Actinomycetes bacterium
CGCCGGACCTGGCGGCCATGGTCGGGCGCGAGACGGCGCCGTTCAAGACCGACGTGCGCAAGCTGAAGGAGCTCGGCCTCACCGAGAGCCTCGAGGTCGGCTACCGCCTGTCGCCGCGGGGTCGGGCGGTGCTGGGAACCATCGACCCGTCGGCCACCGTCGAAGGCTTGTGAAACGCTGCCGCGGCCTCCGCCCCGCAGCGTTCGTCGTGATGCTCGCCGGTTGCGCGTCGAGCGCCGCGGTCATCGTCGACTACGACCCCGTGCCGACCACCGTGGCGTCGACGACGGACGCGACCCCTCCCGACGAGCTCACCAACCCGCCGCGACCCGAGGACCCTGCCGCCCGGTCGGCGTTCGACGCGGCCAGGGCGAAGTGGGATGCGGCCCGCCTGCGCGACTACTCGTTCCGCGTGCGCTTCTCGTGCTTCTGCCCGATGTACGGCCCGTGGGACGTGGTCGTGCGCAACCGGGTCGTCGTGTCGACGACGCCGGTCGACGCCACCCAGCAGGTCGCACCCGTCGACGGGTTCCGCAGCATCGACGACCTCCTCGGCCAGGTGGACCGAGCCGTCGCCGAGGCTGGCTCCGTCGTCGTCCGCTACGACCCCGGCCTCGGCTATCCGTCGTCGGTGAGCATCGATTGGATCACCGGAGCCGTGGACGACGATCTGAACTGGGAGATCACCTCGCTGTCCGTGGGGTAGGTGTGCCGCAGCTCTGGGTAGCCGGAGCGACATCTCACGTCGCTCCGGCTACCCAGACAACCGGCCAGGCGAGGGTCAGGCCGCCGTGCGGGGGGCGCCGGCGGTGCGCGAGAGGCGGCGCAGGCCGAGCGACACGATGTCGGGCTGCGCCGCCGCCGCGTCGAGCGAGTAACCCTGCACCTCGCCCGTGGCGAAGTAGCCGGGCGCGTACCTGAACGCCGCCGCGTCCTCGTGCCAGCCCGCCAACGCCAGTGGCGAGTAGTACTTGTCGCCGCCGGTGACGAGCGCCGTGAAGACGCGCACGACGTTGCCCTGCGAGAGCCCCAGGATCAGGTCGATCGGCAGTCGGGCGATGGCCCAGCCGAGGGCCACCCCGAACAGGGCGCGGCCGGCCGTGTGGGCGCTCGCCGCCGCCGAGGAGTCGAGCGCACCGAACGCGTCGACGGCGCGGTCGAGCCGCCGGAACACGTCGTGGTCGCGCTCGGCCGCCGTGGGCATCAGGCGCACCAGCTCGCTGATGGAGCCGAGACGCGAAGCCTCCCACAGCCGATCGGTGCCGCACGCCAGCGCGCCGAGCGGTCGGTGCACGCCGCCGGTGCGCACGGTCTGGTCGGGCCGCACCGCGGCGATCTCGGTGAGCGACGACGCCGCGTTCGAGGCGTGCTGGTCGAGCGAGGCGAACGTTCCCCGGTGGCGCACGGGCGCGAAGTCGATGGCGAACAGCGGCACGACCCCGCCGTCGACCTCGGTGAACACGCGGAGCTCGTACTGGCCCGCGCGACGGTCGCGCAACGCCAGCGGATCGCGTTCGTCGGCGAACCAGCCTTTGCGGTGGTAGACGAGGCACGCCAGCTCGGTGGCCAACACGGCGTCCTCGCCGTAGCGATCCGTGAGCCAGGCGTCGACCGCGTCGGACGGGCCGATCAGCGCCGTGTGGGCACCGGCGGTGAAGACGGCACCTTCCCCGGTGCCGACGGCGCGCGGCCCGGCGAACCAGGCCTCGCACCCCTCGGGGGTGAGCCGGTCGGTGTCGACGTCGACCCAGCTCACTGCGGCCTCCGACCGGTCGCCACCGTCATGATGGCGTGGCCGTAGAAGCCGCCACTGGCGTCGAGCCGGTCGCAGGCGGCGCGCCACCGCTCGACCTCGTCGGCGCCGATGCGGCCGATGGCCACGAGGCGCTGCTCGATGAAGGGGAGCTGGGCGATGAAGCGGGCGAGGTCGAGGTCGGTGAACGCCACCACGAACGGCTGCACCTCGATGGCCACGCAACCCGCCTCGGCCAGCAGTCCCCGAAGGTCCCGCCCTGCGGTCGGGTTGGGCAGCAACGCCTGCAGCTCGGCCGTGACGCGTCGCTCGATCGACCGCTCGCCGCTGAACGACAGCGACGCCCAGTCGGTGTCGACGAGGACGAGGGTGCCGCCGGGCTTGACCACGCGGAACATCTCGGCCACCACCGCGCCCGGGTCGACGATGTGCTGGAGCAGCCGTTCGGCGCGCACCACGTCGTAGACGTCGTTCGGGAAGGGCAGCACGTCGGCCGGGGCCAGGTGGTGCGTGACTCGGTCGGCGAGGCCGGCGTCCGCAGCCCGCTCGTTGGCCGCGTCGATCATGGCCGGGTCGACATCGACGCCGTCGACTCGGCTGTGCACGCCGGACAACCGCGCCAACGTCACCGTGTCGAACCCCGGGCCGCAGCCGACGTCGAGGATGTGGCCGCTCAGATGGGTGGCCGCTTGCAGGCCCGCCCGCTTCGGCACGGCCAGCAGCGCAGCGGCGCGCTCCAGGTAGTCGGCGTCGACCGTGTCGATGCTCGATGCGCTCATGGGTGCTCCCGTCGGTTGGCGCCGGCCGCTCCGATGGCCGGCACCGGACAGACGGTCCGACGGCGCCGTCTGATACGCGCCGATCAGCCGACGATGTCGAGGTAGTCGAGATCGAGCGGTCCGTCGCCGGAGCCCTCTCGGGTCAGGCGCACGTCGTTGGTGCCAAGGCGGAGGTCGACGGTGACCGTGGCCTCGCCACCGCCGGCCCAGTCGGTCCAGTCGCCGTCGACGATGGGGGTGAGAGGGAACGGCACGACACCGGCCGCCGCGCCGTTGACCGACAGCGCGCGTCGGGCGACCAGCCACGGCGCCTTGTAGCGGAAGCGCACGGTGGCGGGCCCGGCCGCCACGGCGTCGACGGTGAACGTGACGGACTGGCCCTCGTCAGCCCAGTTGGTCACCCAGCCCGTGCCCGCCCAGCCGGCCCCCCACGTCACCGCGGTGGGCCCGAGGAGCGACGCGGACTCGGCCTCGTAGCGATTCGACGACGGGCTGGTCGGCGTCGTCGTCGTGGTCGACGTCGGCGGGGTGGTCGTGGTGGGCAGCGCCGTCGTGGTCGGCGGGACCGTCGTGGTCGGCGCGAGGGTCGTGGTGGGAGCCGCCGTGGCGGGCATCGTGGTGGTGGGCATCGTGGTGGCGGGCATCGTGGTGGCGGGTGCGACCGTGGTCGTGGTGGGCGGCGGAGGCGCCGCGCTGCCACTCACCACGTCGAGGTAGTCGAGGTCGAGCGGACCGTCGGCGGCCGAGGCCCGCGACAGGCGCACGGTGTTGGAGCCGGCCCGCAGATCGAGGGTGGCCGCGGCGTCGAGGCTGCCTGTCCAGTCGGTCCAGTCACCGCCGACGATGGTCGTCATGGGGAACGCGACGGTGCCGGCGGCTGCGCCGTTCACCGCGAGCGCTCGCACGGCCCGCGACCACGGCGCCTTGTAACGCAGGTGCAGCGTGGCCGGCCCGGCGGTGTCGGCCATCACGGTGAACGTGACGTCCTGGCCGGGATCGTTCCAGCCGGTCACCCAGCCGCCGCCCGACCAGCCGCCGCCCCAATCGACGACCCTGGGTCCCACGAGCGCCGCGGCCTCCGCCTCGTAGCGCGTCGCCGTCGTGTCGCCCCTGGGCATCGTCGTGCTGGTGGTCGGTGGTGCCGTGGCGACCGGCGCCGCCGTCGTGGTCGTCGCCGGCGCGGTCGTGGTGCTCGGTGGCTCCGCGGTCGTCGTCGTGGCGGCCGGCGTGGTGGTGGTGGTGGGCGCCGACGTCGAGGTGGTCGTGGTGCCCGGTGTCGTCGTCGTCGTCGGTGTCGGTGTCGGCGCCGTCGGTGTCGAGTCGCAATCGGCGGCCACCGGCTTGTCGAAGTGGACGAGCCAGTTGGGCAACGCCGCGCCGCTGATCCCGGTGGTGGTGTCGGTGTCGCGCAGGTTGCCTGCGGCCATCGAACGCTGATCGGCGAAGCCGCTCGCCGCGGTGAACGCATAGCGCAGACGCATGCCGGCGCGCGACGGCGCGCGCGAGAGCGTGAGCTGCACGGTGTCGGGCCCGGTCACCGCCACTGCGGTGATCGCGGGTGGCGTGGCCGTGCCGTCGGTGAACTCGAAGCCGAGGTTCGGTCGGGCCGCCACCCCCACGGTGTCGATGACGATCGGTGGTGCGGGCACGTGGAAGCGCGCCGTCACGACGTTGGCGCACGCCACCGCGGTGTCGAGCGAGAACGGGCGCCACGCCCGCCCGTCGACCACGACCTGGCGGTAGACCTTGGCGTAGTACTCGCCGAGCGTGCGCTCTGCCAGGTTGGACAGGTGGATCTTGTCGGGGGCGTAGGTGAGGAAGTACTTCGGGCCGACGAGCGCGATCCGCTCCGGGTTGTCCTCCGCCGCGGCGAGTTGCGCGTACGGGATGGCCGAGGTCGGCCGCCACGAGCCGACCTGGTCCGTGAGCAGCACGACGTCCTTGGACTGGCCGGTGAGGGCGCGGGCGTCGGCGGAGTAGTCGCGCTGCCATTCGACTAGGTCCGCCTCGTAGTTCGTCGGCGAGCCGTAGGGCACCTGGTCGGCCTCGCCGTGGATGACGGTCACCGCGTCGACCACGTGGTCGAGGCCCTGCTGGGCCAACGCCTGGTGTGCCGTCGCCATCTGCGTCAGGGCCTCGGCGTACGGCGCGGTGCCCTTCTTCAGTTGTGCGTATCGGTAGCCCGAGACGCCGTGGCGGGTGACGATCGATCGGTATCCGGGCACCGCCGCGCTGAGCGAGTCGGCCATGGCCGAGGAGATCGTCTCGCCGTCGTGGGGGAACC
>JANPGL010000790.1:0-3156 GCA_031423915.1 Actinomycetes bacterium
TCCACGAGACGTTCACGCGCCGTCTGGGCGCCGTGTTCGGGTCGGCTATCCGCACGTCGACGTCGGTCGAGGTCCTGCGCACCACGCAGGTGTCGTGGGAGGACTACGTCCGCACGCTGCCGAACTACACCGTGCTCGTCACGGTGGCGGTGCCGTTGCTGCCCGCCTCGGTGCTCATCGAGGCCGACACGTCGATCGCGCTCGCGCTCGCCGACCGGCTTCTCGGTGGGCGGGGCCAGATGTCGCCGCCCCGGCGCCCCACCGAGCTCGAGGTCCCGCCACTGCGACGCCTCGCCCTGGCGGCCATGAGCGCGCTGGGCGAGGCCTTGAGCCAGTTCATCGACGTGCAGCCATCGCTGCAGAGCCTCGACTTCTCGCCCCAGTTCGTGGCCGTGACCGCGCCGACGAACATGGTGCTGGTGCTCACGTACTCGGTGAGCGTGCCCGTGGCCGGCATCGCCGGCGACCTCACCATCGCCATGCCGCTCGCCACCCTGGCGCCGGCGCTGGCCAAGCTGGCCGCCAGCGCCCAGGAGCGCGACGTCGACGACGACGAGCCCGACGAGCCGCCGATGGAGCCGCTCCTGCGCCAGCTCCCGCTGCTCGTAGAGGCCCGACTCAACGCCACACCGGTGCCCGCGGCCATGATCGCCTCGCTCTCGCCGGGCGACGTGATCGTGCTCGATCACCGAATCAATCGCCCCGCTACCGCAGTGGTGGCGGGAACCCCGGTGTTCACCGGACACCTGGGCCGGCGCGGTCGCCGCTTCGCCCTCTCGGTCGACTGGCATCCGTTCGCCGATGGGCCGGGCCAACCGCCCAGCCACCACGGTGGCCTGGGGTCCGGATTCCTGGGCCACGTCCACGATGGACACGTCGAGGAGACGCACGATGCATGAGACGCCGACACCAGCACCCGTTCAACTGACCCCGCTCGGGGAGGGATTCACCGGCGCCGAGCCGGGCAACCTGGCTGTCATCTCCGCTGTTGCGCTCGAGATCGTCGTGGTCCTCGGTCGCGCCCGCCTCAACGTGCACGAGCTGCTCCAGCTGCGCACCGGCTCGGTCATCGAGCTCGGACCGGCCGGCGGCGTCGTCGAGGTACTGGCCAACGGCACCCCCGTTGCCAGGGGCGAGGTCGTGGTGGTCGGCGACGATCTCGGCGTGCGGATCACGGAGATCCTCCCGCCGCCACGGTCGTGATCCGCCTGGCGATCGCCACCGTGATCCTCGCGGTGGCGCTCGTCGTGGTGAAGCGCCGTCAGGCCAAGAACCCGACCGGCGAGGTCCTGCGCGTCGCCAGCCGCACCGGCATCTCGCGCGGGGTCATGGCGGCCGTGCTCGAGGTCGAACAGCGCCGCTTCCTCGTGACGATCACGCCCACCTCGACCACGCTGGTGGCCGAGCTCGGACCGACCGGTGTGCCCCTGATGGCCGCCGCGGCGCTCGACATCGGTGCCTCCCACGACGTCGCGTTCCCGGTCGCTCCCGCGCCGCCGCTGCCCGCAGGCGCCGTCGCTCCGTCCCTGGCGTCGCCCCTGCCCGCACCCGCGCCGGACGCCGGCAATACTGAAGCCTCGATCGACGGCGGCTTCCTCGACCGCCTCCGGGCCCGCACGGTGCGCACCTACGACGCCGAGCTGGTCGCCGCCATGCGGGCGGAGCGTTGACCGTGACCGCCGCCCGCACGATCGGACGCATCCTCGTGGCCCTCCTGGTCGCCGTCGTGGCGAGCCTCGGCCTCGGCCTGGGTGCCGCCTCGGCGGCCACCACGACCACGCCCGCCACCACCGCCCCCGCGGGGCCATCGCCCACCGCGCCCGGGACGCCCACGATCGCCACGCCTGCGATCCCGGGCATCGCCACGCCGAGCGTGCCCAAGCCGTCCGACTCGGTGCGCGTCTCCGTCGACGCGCCCGCCGGGACCAACAACCCGGTCCTCATCGTCGTCGTCGTCACGCTGATCTCGATGCTGCCCGGGCTGCTGATGGTGGCGACGACGTTCCCGCGGTTCCTCATCGTGCTCGGCCTGGCCCGTCAGGCGCTCGGCCTGAACCAGACGCCACCCAACCAGGTGCTCACCGGGCTCGCGGCGTTCCTCACGCTCTTCGCCATGGCGCCGGTGTTCAGCAAGATCAACGACGTCGCCCTCCAGCCCGCGCTGAAGGGTCAAAAGACGCAGGCCGAGGCAGTCAAGGACGGTTGGGTGCCGCTGCGCGACTACCTGCTCGACCACACGCGAACACAAGACCTGGCGCTGTTCCAGGACATGTCGGGCGATCCCAAACCGGCGTCGCCGGACAAGGTGAGCCCTCGCGTGCTGGTGCCCGCGTACATCATCTCGGAGCTGCGCGCCGCGTTCACGATCGGCTTCCTGGTCTGGGTGCCGTTCCTGCTCATCGACCTGCTGGTCTCGTCCCTGCTGAGCGCCATGGGGATGATGATGATGCCACCTGTCGTCATCTCGTTGCCCGTGAAGCTCGTGTTGTTCGTGCTCGTCGACGGCTGGGCGTTGCTCGTCGGCTCGCTTCTTCGATCGGTCACGTAGCGATGCGCGCCGTCCGCACCGTCGCACGAACCGACACCCGTCGTCCGCGCCGAGGAGGCCCCGATGAATGACGCCGCCGTCATCGACACGCTCCGCCAGATGATGGTCAGCGGGGTGAAGATCATCGGGCCCGTGCTGCTGGTCACGCTCGTGGTCGGCATCGCCGTGAGCCTCGTCCAGACCATCACCCAGGTCCAGGAGCAGTCGGTGGCCTTCGTGTTGAAGATCGGCGCCGTCGCGCTGGTGTTCCTGTTCGCCGGGCCGTGGATGCTCCAGGAGATGCGCGGCTTCGTCGTCCACCTGTGGGCCCGCATCGGGCCTGCGACCTGAGCCGGGCCTACCGTGACCACGTTCGACATCGAGGTCGGTTGGGCGCTCGGCCTGGCCCTCGGCACCGCTCGCGCCGGCGCTTTCGTGGCCGCCGGTGGTCTCATCCCTCGCGGCATACCTCGCACGATTCGGGCCACACCTGCGCTGGCCTTCGGGTTGCTCATCGGGCATCCCCTCAACACCACCCTCGAGCTCGACCAGCTCGCGGTCCTCGTCGTCATGAACACCTTCGTCGGCGCCACCCTCGGATGGCTGCTCGGCCTCGCTCTCGTCCCGTT
>JANPGL010000791.1:0-1874 GCA_031423915.1 Actinomycetes bacterium
CGATCCGTTCGCCGCCACGCTCCCTGGACGGGGAGGGCGCATCGTTCTGTCGCGCGGGTTGGTCGAGTTGCTCGATGCACAAGAGACCGAGGTCGTGCTGGCACACGAGCGGGCCCACGCCCACTTCCGCCACGATCGGTATCTGCTTCTGGCCGAGCTTGCAGCCGCCCTGGTCCCGCCCCTTCGATCGCTCGCCGATCGCGTGCGCTACTCGCTGGAGCGGTGGGCCGACGAGGCGGCCGTGCAGGCCTGCGGGGACCGGAGGCTGGTGGCCGACACCGTCGGGAAAGTCGCGTTGTCCGGTTCGATCAGCACCCTGGCCGCCGGGTTCACGGGCCTCGGTGTGCTCGATCGCGTGGAAGCTCTCCTCGCCCTGCCGTCGCCGCTGCCGCGGCGACGCATGACGGGTGCGTTGTGGGCGTCGCTGGTGGTGGCCGCGCTCTTCAGCGCCTACCAGCTGCACCACCTCGAGCGGCTCATCGCGGCGCTGTGCCCGCACTGATCGTCATCGCAACGCAGCGCGCGGCCTACCTAGTATCGGCGATCTCCCGGAGCCGGTCGTAGGGTCGACGGGGTTCACGCTTGGAGGGTCGTCGGCGAGCTGTCGCAGGAGCGGCACGATCTCCGTCCCGTAGCGACTCGGGGTTGGCGATCGGCTCGTCCGCGAGAATCACTCGGCGTCATTGAGCAGCGTCCGGTCCTCGTTGGGCGGCGGTGACATGGCACCGGTCGACCCACATCCGCCGTCAACCCGCCCATGGCGCCGTCGTAACTCCTACCGACGACCGGCGGAGGGAATGCGCAGCGCCAGGATCGGTACGGCGTGGCTGGTGGTACGTTGTTCGACTACAGACTGTCGTAGACAGAAAGGCCCCCATTCGGTGAGCAGCCAACGCCGGGACGCTCGGGCGCACGACAAGCAGGCGTTGCTGCACGCGGTCATCGCTGCCCAGGAGGCCGAGCGGGCACGCGTGGCGCGCGACCTTCATGACCAAACCGGGCAGGCACTCACGTCGGTGTTGCTCGCTCTTCGCCTCGTGCAGGACTCGCTCACCAACGAGCCTCCCGACATCGCCCACGCCCGGCTCCGGGTCGAGGACGTTCGAACGTTGGTCGTCGACGCGTTGCGCGACGTTCGCCAGATGGCCTTCGAGCTGCGACCGACGGTGCTCGACGACATCGGTCTCGTTGCCGCCCTTACCCGGCTCGCCAGCGACGTCACCGTTCGTTGCGGCATGCGCATCGTGCTCGCGGTGCCGCCTGACGACGAGCACCGTCTGCCCCCCGAGATCGAGACCGTGGTCTACCGAGTCGTGCAGGAAGCGCTCACGAATGTCGTCCGCCATGCCGAGGCCTCCTGCGCCACGGTTTCGTTGGACCACGACCGGGCCGACGGGCGAGTAATGGTGGCCGTCTCGGACGACGGTCGTGGGTTCCTTGTCGGTGCGGTGGACGCACGCTGCCTCGGGCTGGCCGGGATGCATGAGCGGGCCGCGCTCGTGGGTGGCGACGTCCGCATCACGACGGCTGCGGGTGCCGGCACCACGGTTGTCCTGGAGGTGCCCGGTGGCTGAAGCGATCACCGTCGTGCTCTGCGAAGACCACGTGATGGTGCGGATCGGGCTCCGACGCCTCCTGGAGGACCACGCCGATATCCGCGTCGTCGGTGAGGCGGGTGACGCGGAGACCGCGGTGACCATCGCCGGTCTCCAGCGTCCCGATGTCATGGTGATGGACATCGGCCTGCAGGGGACGAACGGCGTCGAGGGCACGCGCATGGTCCGCGTCGCGAGTCCTCGTACCCGGGTCTTGGTGCTCACCGCCCATGATGACGTGGCGTACCTGCGCCGCGCATTCGAGGCCGGCGCCGCCGG
>JANPGL010000792.1:0-1539 GCA_031423915.1 Actinomycetes bacterium
CGACGCCGAACGGAATCGCCATAGCCCACGGCGAAAGGGCCAGCATATCCTCGGTCCGCGAGAGGTTGAAGATCCCCGCCACGAGGTAGAAGATGAGGTACCGCACGGGTCCGAGCCGATCCTCGATGTTGTTGCCGAAGATCCACAGGAACAGCATGTTCCCGCCGAGGTGGACGATGGAGCCGTGCAGGAACAGCGACACCAGCACGGCGAGGTACGGGTTCTTCGACCCGACGTACGACGTGTCGGCCGACGGGCTGAGACACACGGCATCGGCCCGCGGATCCCGCGCCAGCCGGAACACCTGGCACCGGTCCAGCGCGTGCCCCTGGCGAACCTCGAGCGGGATGGCGGCGTGACGAAGATCGAACTCGACGTCGGCGCTCGTGCCGGAGAACGGCGTCGGTTGCCAGAAGAAGTAGGCCACCGCGCACGCCACCATGAGCAGCACGGTGACGACGGGTCGATGGCGGGTCGGGTTGTGATCCCGGACGGGCAGCACGAGCGGACCCTAGCCAACGGGTACGCTTGGCGACCGTGGCAGACAACGATGTGATCAAGCGCCTTATCGACGCCGGCATGGCCTTCACCGAGATGACCCGCCAGCGCGCCGAGCAGATCGTGGCGGAGCTGACCCAGCGGGGCGAGACGTCGGTGGACGAGGTGCAGGCCTCGGTCGAGCATCTCCTCCAGCGGTCGCGCGAGTCGACCGAGCGGCTCATGACCATGGTGCGCGACGAGGTGGCGAAGCAGCTGAAGGCCATGGGCGTGGGCGCCAAGCCGGCGCCCGCTCCCGTGGTCGTCCCGGCGGCAGCGGTACCGCAGGCGGCGCCCAGGAAGGCTGCGGCGAAGAAGGCTGCGGCGCCCAGGAAGGCTGCGGCGAAGAAGGCTGCGACGCCCAGGAAGGCTGCGGCGAAGAAGGCTGCGGCGCCCAGGAAGGCTGCGGCGAAGAAGGCTGCGGCGCCCAGGAAGGCCGTCGCGAAGAAGGCCGCTCCCCGGAAGGCGGCCGCCAAGCAGGCCGTCGTGAAGAAGGCGGCGGCACCGCGGAAGGCCGCGGCACCGAAGAAGGCCGTCGCGAAGAAGACGGCCAAGAAGGCCGCCAAGCGCTGACGATGGCCGCCCGTCGCCGGCTCGATGCCGAGCTCGTGCGGCGCGGCCTCGCGGTCAGCCGGGCCGAGGCGGCCGCGGCAGTCGATGCCGGTCTCGTCACCGTCGGCGGCGCACCTGCGCTCAAGGCGAGCCGACTGGTCGGGGCCGACGAGCCGGTCGTCCTCGCCGGCCCCCCGAGGCGGTTCGTCAGCCGAGGGGGTGACAAGCTCGACGCGGCGCTCGACCGCTTCGGCGTCGACGTGCGTGGCGTTCGGGCCCTCGATGCCGGATCGTCGACGGGCGGGTTCACCGACTGTCTCCTGCAGCGGGGCGCCACTCACGTCGTCGCCGTCGACGTGGGGCACCACCAGCTCCACGAGAAGCTGCGGGCCGACGGCCGCGTCACGGTGCGCGAGGGCCTGAACATCCGCCACGCCGACGGCGGCGACC
>JANPGL010000793.1:0-3679 GCA_031423915.1 Actinomycetes bacterium
GCGGACGTCGCTGCTGCGAGTGATCGTACGGGGAACGAGCAGCGCTGCGACCACGACCAGTGCGCCGATGGCGCACACCCACCACGCCATGGAACGTTCGAGGGCGAGCGATGTGCTGAACGACTCGGTCTGCACGGCGCCGACGAACCCGGCAATGGCAGCCACGGCGCCGAGGAAGATTGCGCCACTTCGTGAGCTGATGCTGCCCGCGAGCAACAGCGCGCCGCCGAGAGCGACCTCGATCACTCCGAGAAGAGCAGTGTGTGAGAACCCGAGGACGTTGACAACCGGCTCGCGCAGATCGTTGCCGAGCCCGGCAAGCACGACGGCGATGAGACCGACGACCAGCATCACAACGCCGGCCAGTGCGGCCAAGATGGCATCGGCGTAGAAGCGGCGCACCCGAGCAGTGCGGGCGACGGTGACGGCCTGCGCTGGCGACGTGGCCACGGCGCCGACCACCACTGGTGCGGGTGGCGGGAGCGCCGCGTCGACGACGGGTACAGCTAGCGGTGCGACGTCGGTATGGTGGACGGTGCGCACGATGCGCTGATCGTCAGACATGGGGCGTATTTATTCGTTCAATGGGTGACGACGCGACGGCCGTTGATGGCCCGGTAGATCAATAGCGCGACGACTGCACCGATGATCGAGCCGAGGAGCCCGGCCGCTTGAAAGGCGCCGTCCTGGCCGTCCTTGTGGAAGATCACATAGCCCAGGAATCCACCGATGAGCGATCCGACGATGCCGAGCACGATGGTTCCGGCGACACCCATCGGATCTCTACCGGGGACGAGGGCTCGGGCCAGGAAACCAGCGATCAAGCCGATCACGAGCAGGAACACGATGAATCCGACCATTCTTGGGCCGCCTCTCATTCAGTGAAGTGGTCCGGTTGTGCCCTGACGCCGTAGACGCCAAACACGCGGTGCTCGAACCCAATCTGGCGACCGGTTCCGGCGAGGATCGGCGGTTCAGGTCGCTCGTTTCCACGAGGTCGTGGTGGAACTTGGCGGATACGCAGGGCTGATCGCCCGTCAGGCCTAGGTACTCTCGCTCATCCCTCGGGTAGGAGGAACCGGGAGACGCGGCGCGCTCGCACGACTGAGCATCAACAGGAGGGCGACGGCCATCCCACCCCGCACGCCACGGCAGGCGGGAACACAGCAACCAGGCCTTCGCGTAGAAGGCCTGCGGTCTCCGCCACCGACGGCCCTGGAGGTGGCGGCCCGGAGATTCGCAGACCGTGCTGCGCGCCCTCGGGTTTGTTCCTCACCCGAACGGTTCGACAGGCGGTTTGGGTGTCAGCCTTGCAGGGAACCAAGCAGGCAATGTCAATGGATACTCGCCCCCCGTACGACAAGCGAGGCGCCACCCGCGACCCTGACGCGCTCGTAGTTCCTGGAGGGGCGACGCTCACCGCAGACGGCCGCCCGCACGCTGCACCGGAGGCGACGCAACGCGAGCGGTGGTCGGACGTTCCGTGGCGGACGATCATCGCCACGATCGGGCTCGTCGCCTTCGCGATGCTCCTCGCCGTCGTGGTGTACATCGCATCGCGCATCGTCGTGTGGGTCGTGATCGCCGGCTTCTTCGCCGCCGTGCTCAGCCGGCCGGTCGGCTGGTTCGAGACGCGTTACAGGCTGCGCCGTGGTGTAGCCATCGGCCTCGTCGTCGGGTCGACCGTGCTACTCGTGGTCGGGTTGGTCACACTTTTCATCCTGCCCGTGCGCACCCAGTTGGTGGCGGCGCTGACCGATCTCCCCGGCACAGTGCAGCAGGCCACCGAAGGGCGAGGACCGGTCGGCAACGTCGTGTCGAGCCTCCACCTCGAACAACTCGTGCTCGACAACCAGGACCGGCTCACCCGCACCGCGGCCTCCGTCGAAAGCTCCCTCCCGGCCATCGTGGCCTCGGCCATCCAGATCGCTCTCGGTATCGTCGCCGTCGCCGTGATGACCTGCCTGATGTTGTCGCAGTCGAAATCACTAGGCCGGGCAGCCATGCGCGTCGTCCCGTTCCGCCACCGCGACTGGATAGCCGACACGACCCGCAACGCCGCTCTGGCGATCAGCGGGTACATGATCGGCAACCTACTCATCAGCCTGTGCGCCGGGGTCGCCGCCTTCCTGTTCCTGTTCATCGCCGGTGTGTCGAGCCCCGTCGTTCTCGCCCTCTGGGTGGCGTTCGCCGACCTCATCCCCCTCGTGGGCGCCACGCTCGGCGCCATCGTCGCGGTCATCGCCGCGTTCCTCGTGTCACCCACCGTCGGGATTGTGGCCATCGTGTTCTTCGCGCTCTATCAGCAGTTCGAGAACTCGTACCTCCAGATCGCGATCATGTCCCGCACCGTGCGCGTGAACCCGCTAGTGGTGCTGCTGAGCGTCCTGTTGGGGGTGGAGATCTTCGGCCTCGCCGGCGCATTGCTCGCCGTGCCGCTGGCCGGGGCGACCAGCGTCGTCGTCAAGGAACTGTGGCGGCACCGGCCAGCGGACCCCAACCAGCTCGTCGTCGTCGGAACACAACGAGACGAGGACAGCGACGAGAGCCAGCCGTCGCGCTTGCGACGCGGGCTGTCGTTCCTCCGCCGCCGACGCCCGAACGGACCGCAGCAGGTATAAACATCGACCCCATCGGAACCAGATGGTGAACCTCGCGGTGGTCGCCAAGCGGGCGGCGCTCGGCGCGCTCCCCGTCTACCCCTCATAGCCGAAGCGGCGCCAGTGACGAAGGTCCCCACACGGCATCCTGTTCGCACTGGTGGTCGCCGGCCGAACACGACCGTGCATTGCCCTGCATCCCGAGAGTTCGACCAGGCTGGGCTCACGGACGCCCGCAGTGCGTTGGGCCAGCGCTGGCGGCGCTTGATCGCGCTTTCGGCGACCGGTCTCCTCGCATGCCTCGGCCCGCTCGTTCGGCTCGACCATACGCCCACCAGCCGGCGGGGGTAGGCCACCGAAGTCTCCGACCTCGCCAAGGCTCTCGTCGCCACGGGCGAGTTCCGCCCTCTGGGCTCCCTCGCGGACGTCGGTCTCCGAGCCGCAACGGTGCACTAAAGTGGTCTCGTCCACAGGCCGCCTACCACGAGGCTCGTTGGCGGGGTCGTGAAGGGGCTGCCCCCCCGGGGGTGGTGATGTAGCGATCGTGTCGACTTCGGTTTCGCCGCCGGGAGAACGGGGGTACGACGAGGCAACCTTCAAGCGCCGTTGGGGAGGGTCCAATGTTCGCCGCCGTCCAGTGGAGCCGAGACGTGGAGGACGCGTGGGTGTGTAGCACCATTCGCCGTTCGCGTGACGCTCACCGCGGGTGCCGATGGGCTCGCGGGAGCGGCGGCGATTCGTCGCAGTGGTCTCGAGGTACGTGGGCGGGCATCAACCCTGGAGGTTCTCGATGACGTCTGCAGTCACCTGTGCGGGCACGGTGTTCGCCGCCGAAGTGGTGCTCGGAGCCTGCTCCGGCTCCACCGCGGGTTCGTCGATAGCCTCGTCGGGCGTATCGATGGTTGTACGTCGTTACCCGAATCTTCGAGTAGCGCGGCCGCATCTCGGGCGCCGAGTAGTTCGATCGTCTCGATCACCACGATGTCGAGCGAGAAGCTAACCGTGACGTCGACCAGCAGCAGGCTCATGGTCGGCAACGCCACCGTCGTTCGGGCCAGTATGTCACGGCATCAGGTCCA
>JANPGL010000794.1:0-3065 GCA_031423915.1 Actinomycetes bacterium
CTACGAGTGCCTGGCCGGGCGGGCGCCGTTCCAGGCCGAGAGCGACGCCGCCACCGCGCTGGCCCGGCTCCGTGCCGACCCGATCCCCCTGCGCACCCTGCGCCCAGGCATCCCGTCGCGCCTCGCCACGGTGGTGCGGCGCTGCCTGGCCCGCCATCCCGACGAGCGACCCCGCTCGGCCGCCGTGCTGCGCGACCTGCTCAAGACGCTCGAGCGCGAAGTGGTCGAGGACGACGTGCGCGCCCGGCTCGGCCTGCGCCTGCCCGAACGACGGCGCCGCCGTCCCGACGCCGAGACACCGACCGGCCCGACAGCCGCGGACCGGGCGCCCGCCGGCGAGACGGTCGCCGACGGATCGGGCGGGCGCGACGCCACCCCGACGACGGGCGAGGTGGCCGCCGTCGAGACGGCCCCGCGACGGGGCCTGCCGCCGTCCCCGTTCGCGCGGGCACGCCGGTGGCCGTGGCTGGTGGCCGCGGCCGGGGTCACGACCGTGGTGGCCGCCATGGGCCTGTCGGTCCTCGGCGGGTCGCCCGCCGGCGACACCGGTCAGGTCCCGCCCGACGTGGTCACGGTGCAGGCGGGGCTGGAACCCCCGGCGACGTTCACCGTCACCACCGCGGCGACGCCGACCTCCGCCGGTCCCACGGTGGCGGCCGGGCCGACGACACCGGCACCGATGTCGATCGTGTCGATCGGCGAGTTCGACCCGCCCCCCGGCGACGGGCGCGAGAACCCGAGCCAGCTCGGCAACCTGATCGACGACAATCCCGGCACCGCCTGGTCGTCGCTCTGCTACGACGAGGTCGGCCTCGGTGCCAAGGAGGGCGTCGGCCTCGTCTTCGAGCTCTCGGGCAGCGCCGCCGGGCACACGCTCGAGGTCACGTCGGCCACGCGACGTTGGTCGGCGTCGGTCTACGTATCGGACTCGCGGCCGTCGGTCGTGCGCGCCTGGGGGCCACCGGTCAGCTCGCGCCGCGACGTCACCGATCCGACGGTGTCGTTCCCCTTGGCCGACGTGGAGGGACGCTACGTGCTCCTGTGGATCACCCGGCTCGGCTCCTCGCCCGTGTGCAAGCTGCCGTTCGACATCCGCATCGCCGAAGTCCGGTTGACATGACGGTCCCGAACGTCGCCGTCGTGCGCGTCCCGAGCCCTCGTCTGGCCGAGGGCGAGGTGACGCACCTCGAACGCACCCCGCTCGACGTGACGCTCGCCCGCGCTCAGCACGCGGCGTACGTCGGCGTGCTGCACGCCCACGGGCTGCGCATCGTCGAGGCGCCGCCGCTCGACGATCATCCCGACGGCATCTTCGTGGAGGACGCTCTCGTCGTCATCGGGGGCACGGCCGTGCTCACCCGACCCGGCGCGCCGAGCCGCCGCGGTGAGGTCGACTCCCTGGTGCCCGTCGTGCAGTCGCTCGGGCTGCCCGTGCAGCGCATCGCCGCGCCCGGCACGCTCGACGGGGGCGACGTGCTGCTGACCGCCCGGCACGTGTTCGTCGGCCGGTCGACCCGCACCGACGACGCGGGTCGACGCCAGCTCGAACCCGCCGCTCACGCCGCCGGCCTGGCGGTCGTGGCCGTTCCGGTCACCCGCTGCCTCCACCTCAAGTCGGCGGTGACCGCGCTGCCCGACGGTTCGCTCCTGGCCGTCGCCGGCTGGCTCGACCTCGACGTGTTCCGCTCGCTCGGCTACACGGTGCACGAGACCGACGAGCCGTCGGGTGGCGACGTCCTGTGCCTCGACGGCACGGTGGTGCTCCCGGCCGACGCGACGCGGACCGCGGCGTCGGTGCGCGCCCTCGGGTTCCCCGTCGAGCCCGTCGACGTGAGCGAGCTGCAGAAGGTCGAGGCCGGCGTGACCTGCATGAGCGTGGTGCTGCGAGCCTGACCGGGAGGCATCCGGCCCGTTGCTGCGGGTCACCCTCTACGCTGCCCGCTCGTGGGGCCGGACGCCGTCGACACCGCCGCCCTCGTGGCGGCCGCCCAGGGGGGCGACCGGGCCGCGCTCGAACGGCTGCTGCGGCACCAGCACGACCGCGTGTGGGCCGTGTGCCGCCGCGTGGTCGGCAACGACGCCGACGCATCCGACGCAGCGCAGGAAGCGCTGCTGGCCATCGTGCGCGGGCTCCCGCGCTTCGACGGCCGCGCCGCGTTCGGGACCTGGTGCTACCGCATCGCCACGAACGCCGCGCTCGACGAGTTGCGGCGCCGGCGGCGCCGTCCGGCGCTCGGCGAGCCGGACGCTCCGTTCGAACCGGGCGACGGCGCCGACCCGGGCCCGGCGTTCGATCTGCGCGTGGCCGATCGGCTGCGTCTCGACGAAGCGCTGGCCCGCCTGCCCGAGGAGTTCCGCCTGCCCGTCGTGCTGCGTGACGTCTGCGACCTCGATTACGCCGAGATCGCCGAGACGCTGCAGATCCCGCCCGGCACCGTGCGGTCACGCATCGCCCGGGGCCGGGCCGCAGTGGCGACGTGGCTGCGGAACCAGGACCCCGAACTCGACCGTCCAAGTGATCGCCCATGACCGACCTCCCCCTCCCCCACCCGCTCGACGACGAGGCGAACGAGCTGCTCGACTCGGGCCTCGACGCGCCCGGCGGCGACCCGGCGCTGGCCGAGCGTCTGGCGGAGCTGCGGGCGGTCCGGGACCGTCTGGCCGACCTCGACGGGGTGAACCCTGCGCCCGATCCGGCCCGGCGCGAGCGCTCGATCCTGGCCGCGCTCGCCGCGTTCGACGAGGAGGCGATCGCGTCCGCGCCGGCGGCCCCCGTCGTACCGATCCGGGTGGCGGCCGAGCGCCGCACCGCCCGTCGCAGCGTGCGCGCCTGGCTTCCCGCCGCGGCCGCGGCAGCCGTGCTGGTCGTCGGCGTGCTCGGCGTGCGCCAGATCAGCCGCCAGTCGGGCGGCAGCGAGTCCGGGAGCACCGCACTGCCCGGCGGCTCGGCCCTGAAGAACGCCGGCGCCGAGACCGCCCGTGCCGGCGACGCCGCGGGCGGCGCCACCTCGGCCACCACCGCGGCCGGGGCCGCCACCACGGCGGCGGCGGCCACGACCCGGGCC
>JANPGL010000795.1:0-4779 GCA_031423915.1 Actinomycetes bacterium
GCGGGTCATCCAACGCTCAGAGGGGTACATCGTCACCGTCTGCCGCGGCGAGGTCACCTTCGAGTCCGGTGAGCACACCGGAGCGATGCCGGGACGAGTCGTCCGCGGTGGCCGGCCCTCCTCCTGAAGCTCCAACCACCAACCGATCAGCTGCTGAAGCACAGCTACCCCGGACGGCGCCATCTTCGGGCACGCACATGTTCGACAGCGACAAGGGCGGCAAGTGCGCCTTCGGTCGTGACGGCACGGTCGTCAAAGAGGGTGTGCATGCTGCTACGGAGGGTTTCGTAGTCGCGGTCGACGGCAGTCCAGTAGGTCGATCGAAGGCTGGCGCCTCCCGCGGCCCGTCGGGAGCCGATTGGGCGGGCTACTCGCTGCATCCGAGGCCTCACTCGACATCGCATCGACCACTCGGCATCGCCGCCCAGACTCCCGAACGCTCCACACACGGTGCCTCGCGCGAACGGGTCGCCGGAAACCGCGTGTCGCCCGCGTTACCGAGCGCCGGAATCGCTCGGTTCGCCGGCCGTCGGGCGGTGCCAAGGCGGTCGGCTTCGGGCGATACCGAGCGAGCGCGGACGTCGTCCCCGACCGAGTGTCGGCCGCCCGCACCTTGAGCCGAGATGACGATGGGGAACGCATGGTTGGGATGAGGGTGCAAGTCATCGTCCTTTAGGCTTGTCACGAGGATTGTTCAACCCGTCGGCGAGGGCGGGAGCCGGACGGGGCAGCTCTCGCTTACGGCATCGAGGGTCGCACCGTCGACATCGGTGCGGACCGCGGCGTGGAATCGGCTGATCATCTGGTTGAACCCCACCGTGAAGATGATCTCCATGATCTGCTTGATGGTGAAATGCGCCGTGAGGGCATTCCAGGTCGCGTTGTCGATCGGTTCCATCCGAGTCGACTTCCGCGCAAAGACGACAATGGCTGCCTCGTCGTCTGGGAAAAGTCCGTCGGGCAGTGGATCGGACAGGACCTGGGCCATTTTCTGTTCACTGATTCCGGAGCTCCGACCGAGCACCACGTGGGTCGGCGTTCAATAGAAACAGTCGTTCGTCACTGCCGAGGCATAGTACGCCAGTTCGCGCTGGACAGGATTCAAGCTATTGTTGAAGTAGGCGATGTCGGCCATCGCCCACATCGCGCTCATCAGCTCAGGATGGTTGGCGAGCGCGCGCTGCACGTTGAACGCGGCAACGCCCCGGCGTGACTCGATGGCTCGCACGTGCGCCGCCGCTTCCGGGTCAGCGTCGGGGTCGTCACCACGAATCAGAGGGATGCGGGCCATGCGAAACCTCCGGGGTCAGTGTCGCCGCCGAGAACCTAGCCGCTAGCCCGTGCCGACCGCGAGCGCATCCGGCCAACCACATATCCACCGGCCACCCGCAGGCGCCTTCGCACCGTCCCGTACGATGTGCCTTGTTCGGACCGCCACCCGACTTTCGGTGGTCGGACGGAGGACTACTCGATGGTTTTCGGGTAGTAGTGGCCTGGCGGGGTCCGAGCGACGTCAGCTTCGAAGTTGGAGGCGAACGGCCAGTCGGCTTCCTCGCCGGCCACGGGCACCTGCCTGAACCGGCCAAAGTCACCACCGCCGGCGCGCTCGTTGCCGACCAGCGACCACGCTTGACGCTTGTACGTCCAGTTCTCGGGCTGGAGCCGATGGCACTCGTTGAAATGGCGGATCGCCGCATCACGCCGACCGGAGCGCCACAGGTGATTGGCCAACTCGAAGTGAGCGGCGCCCGATGAACTCTCCAAACCCCGCGGCTGCGACGCGTGGACCACCTCGTCAGGGGTCATCGCGTAACGGCTCGATGGGCCGTTGCGCGCCCAGTCACGGATCGCGTCGGGATAGGCCTCGCGATCCTGGCCGCCTTGTAGCACCTTCATCAGGTTGGGACGCGACGTCGCGTTGCTCTGCTCGTCCGCTTCGGCCGCTTGCCTGGCCCGCTCGGCCAACATCTGTTTCATCGGCTCCGGGTAGTCCTGAGCGCCTGGCCACCCGGGTTCCGCGGGACGAACGATGACTCCATCCTCATCGATCCAGACCACGTTGGGGATGTTCACCACCCCGAACAGGCTGTCGAGCAAGTGGGTCGGATCGAGCAACGACGGATGCTCCGCGTGTGCCGCCTCGATGAACGGTCGTGACACGTCGGGATCACTGAGCTCGAGCGAGACCGTGACAACCTCGACCCCGAGGGGATGAAGTTCACTGCGCAGCGCCTGCCACCCGGGCAGGTCGAACCGGCAACCTCAATACGGCGCCCAGGCGACAAGCACCACCTTCTGCCCGCGGAGCGAGGACAGAGCGAACTCGTTCCCTTCGATGTCGGCCAACACCAGGTCAGGCGCTTTCGCATGAACCAGTGCGCGACCACCGATCGATTCGGGCCCCAGCGCCCACAACCGGTTCTCCTCGTCGTGGACCAGTGCCATCCCCAACCGTTCGGCAACCCGCGTCACCTCGAACCCGCCCGGGACCGGAACACACACATCACCCTTGCACGCACCCTCGGGCTTGATCTCCCAGCCCGTACCAGCACGGAACGCCTCGGCATCAATGTCGACTCGATCGAGAATCATCCAGCCGACTGTAGTCGCCGCCACATCCGGGCAGAGACCACGTCTCCCAGACGACCCCCACGAAGCTGCGTCAGGGCGCGGTGGGGCCGGGTAGGGGTGGGCAGTGGCCGCCTCGGTCGAGCAGGCCGTGGGCGCTGAGGTTGTCGGTGGCGCCGAACCGGTAGGCCACTCCGGGGGTGAGAAGCCGGAGCTCGATGATCCTTGATGCGGTGGCAGAGCTCGACGCAGTCAGGGATCTCGCACCCGGCGTGCCCGTCACCATCCAGACACTGCCCGACCCGGTACCCGGCTGCCGCCGGCGCCACAAAGAGGCCGGCGCCGTCGTCTCCGGCGCTTCCAACGACCTGCTCGAGCTGCGCTACCCCGTGGCTGGTGCGCATCGATATCACTGTGCGGCACGCCGATGTAGCCGTGCGCGATCCAGTGGCCCGGATGGTGCGGTTGGTCCGCGCCGGCTGATCGACCTCACCCAATTCGACCTCACCGAGTTCGCACTCCAGGACGTCAACAACGCCATCACCCAGGCCGCTACCCATGCCAGACAGCACCTGTCGGGCGGCGGCGACGCCGTCCAACCGACCACGCTCGCGGCGTGTCGATGACCGCTGCGGCGTTGATCGGGACGTCTGTGTCCTCGCACCCCCGAGGCGCAGGCGGGAAACCAACCTCACTTGTCCGTCGTTGCCGACGCCGGCGGTTCGGTGGCTTCACGCATTGGATTCTGTGACTGCTCGTGGTCGGTCACCCTTGGCTGACTCGTCGCCAGGTGATATATGTGGTGACGTCGAGTCCATCGATGTGTTGCGGCGTTGTGTTGAAGATCGCCAGCTCGTCGTCGAAGGCGACGTGACGGAGCACCTCGGTGCCGACCATGTTCGCGTCGATAGCGCCGCGCGGCGTAGCGGTGAAGGTGCGTTGCCGCTCGTCGACGACGTAGCTGCCGAACATCGCCACGTAGCCGCCATGGTTCCGGGTTGGGTCGCCATCGGTGAGCTGGACGGAGAATCGGCCGGCCCGGTCGAACACGAACATCCCGATCGGGCGATCGCCGAACGGACGGGTGATCGCGCCGTCGGAGCGCCGAGTCTCCAACGACACCAATTCGAAGGTTCCGGGAAGTTCATCCTGCAGTCCCACGACATCGCTCCGATCGGTTGCGAGCGCCACTCGAACGGGCGCGAATGTAGCCCGACCGAGACCAGCAACGCGCGTGCGTCTGGTCGGCGACGTCGGTCGTAGCGACGCACAGTTCGTTGTCGTCGGACGAACACGTCCGCCGCTATCGGTGCCGGCCATGCGACGGTGGCCGCTTGTCGTCCCGTGACGACGGCGATCGCGCCAGCCTATGGGGGTGAATGAGCACGGGCCTGCCGAAGGCCGAACGGGGCGAGCTGAGCGACGAACTGCGTCATCGTCTGGCCGTCTGGCCGTCTGGCCGTCTGGCCGACAAGGCCCACGAGGACGACAACTCGTTCCTCACCCTCGCTCGGCGGCCCGCCGTTCTCGATCTGTCCCTGGAATGGGTCCGGTCCGTGTACACGGACGCGTCCCGGCTCTCACCCAAGTTGGTCGAGCTGCGCCCCATCCGCTCGGCAGTACAGAACCAGTGCGCCCATTGAGCCGTGGCTCCGAGCGCGTCGTTGGCGCGCCGCGGACTGACCGAGGACGAGGCCCAGCGAGCGATCGGCCCGCTGGAATCGTCCCGCCTCGCCGACGCCACCGCCTCGGCGCTTCGGCTGGCCGACACCCTGGCGTCATTGCACCCCGAAGTCGACGACAAGCAGTTCGCCGAGCTGCGGCGCCACTGCGACGTCGATGAGATCGTGGAGCTCGCCGTCGCGTTGTCGCTGACCACTGGCTGGCAGCGGTTCATCGACGCTTTCGGGATCCGGCCCAATCAGTGGTCGCCGGGTGAGCTGCAGTCACCGGTGGTGCGCCACGGACCGCCAGGTGGTGGACCGTGGCAACGTGGAGATCGGTGGACGACTCGGCCGCTCCGGCGACCTGGAGCGACGGCAGGTGTGCGGCGAACTCCCGGCACACGGCGCGCAGCTCCCAGCGGGCGACGTTAGCGCCGACGCAGAAGTGCGGGCCGTGACCGAACGCGAGGTGCTGGTTGGGGTCCCGGGCGATGTCGAACCAGTACGGGTCCGCGAACTGACGCTCGTCGCGGTTCGCTGACGGATA
>JANPGL010000796.1:0-14762 GCA_031423915.1 Actinomycetes bacterium
CGCCGGACCGTCCGTACCGTCGGGCGATGTGCGCAGCGAGGCCATGTGGCGCTCGACGAGCCGGTTCCGCATTCCCCGGTCGCGCGTGGCCACGAAGCGGCGGAACAGCTCGAGGTCGTCACGAGGGTCGATCTGGTCGGGCTCGCTCATGTCACCACCTCCCGCGGGGTCACGGGCCGGCGGGCGATGGCGTAGCGGCCGGGGAGGAAGGGATCGAGCACCACGTACACCACCATCTCACGGCTGGCCGCGCCGGGCGACCGCACCCGCTCACCGGTGAACTCACCGGACACCGCAAGAGGGCTCCCTCGATGACGGCGGGCGGGCGCGGACACGGGCCGCTCGGTCGGTCGCATCGCTCACCCGGACGACGATTTCCCCGCATCTGAGCCACCAAACACGGGCATCAGCGGGCACGTCATCCGTTGCCGTCGATGCGTAGGCGAGCCGTGATGACCACCTCGTCACCTTCCACGCCCACCTCGACTCCGTCGGCCAGCGCGTCGACGATGGCCAGTCCCCGACCTCTGGGTGCCAGCGGCTCCGCCGGTCGCCACTCGGTCCGACCCGGCGGTCGGTCACCGTCGCTCGGGTTGCGCACGACGACGACGACGTGGGCCCCTTCACGACGGGCCCGCACCTCGAAGCGGCGCCCGGGTCCGGCCTGCACGGCGTTGGCGGCCAGTTCGCTCACGACCAATGCGCTGCGCTCGAGCGCCTCGCCGTCGGCGCCGGTTCCGACGAGCCAGGACACGACGTCGGCACGTACACCACGCAACGCCACGGTGGTGCCCTCGTAGGTGCGAGCAAACGGCGCCGTCCGTGGCTGGTCGGGCGCGGTCACGCCCGGGCCGACGTTCCCGTGCGCCGCCATCGCCGGCCCCTGTCCATGGTGAACGAAAAGAATACTGCGCACCCTGCTCCCGCAGGCTGTGCTGAACACCCTGTCGAACGCCCTGTCGACCTTGCGGCCATGAATCGTCGCCGTCCTGCCATCCGTACCGAGACCAGGGCCGGCCCCGCCTCAGCCACCCCTACCCGAGCTGTGCCCTCGCGAAACCAGGAGGCCGACACGTTTCGCACCGGGCACCGCGGGTACCGCGGTCGGTGACGCGGCACCGCTCGGTGCGTGCAGAAGGAGACATCATGATCGGCTTCCTCATCTTCCTGCTGGTGATCGGTCTGATCGCCGGATTCGTGGCCCGCGCCCTCGTCCCCGGTCGCGATCCGATGGGCGTCGGTGCCACGATCCTGCTCGGTGTCGTCGGCTCGTTCGTCGGCGGCTTCATCGGCTGGGCGCTGTTCGGCAAGGACCTCGCCGAGGGTGCGCTGCAGCCCGCGGGCATCATCGGGTCGATCGTCGGCTCCGTGATCGCACTGCTCGCGTACCGTGCCGTCGGCCGTAGCGGTCACCGCCCGATCACCCACTGAGCGGCTCCTCGGGAGAAGGTCACCCGCCAGGGTGATTGGAACCCTGGCGGGCGGGGAACCATGGCCGCGTGCGGACGTCTCGCTCCCCCCTGGGCGCTCCGGCGCCGTCCGGCTCGCCCGCGGGGCGCCGACTGCCGAGCCTTCGATCCCGGCTCAGCAGGTTGGCGGTGGCCCTCGTCGTACTGCTGGCGTGCGGCGCCGTGACGTCGGCCGTGGTCGGACGGCACTGGACCAGGTCCATCGAGGACCGCCGCATGGCCCGCGTGGCGGCGCAGAACCTCGGTGACCTGCGCCTGGCGTACAGCGATCAGGAGACCGGCGTCCGGGGGTTCGTGCTGACGGGGTCGGACGTCGACCTCACCCCGTACAACCGGGGCATCGAGCAGGCTCGACGGGCCCTCGGAGCGCTCACCGCCGATGCGGCGGGACGACCGGCGCTGGTGGGTGCGCTGTCGGAGGTGGCCGTGATCGCCGAGCGCTGGCGCTCGAACCGGGCCGAGCCGCAGATCGCGGCCCGACGGGCCGGGACCGCGGTGACCCCGGAGGCTCTCGATGCCGCGCGGGCCGACTTCGACGCGTTGCGCAGCTCGCTCGATCGCACCGAAGCCCTGCTCGTGGCCCGCCTCGACGGCGCCAACGAACGCGCGCTCGATGCGCAGCGCCTCGTGGTGTTGTCGCTGTTGGCGGCGTTCGCGGTGGTGGCGGCGTGTGGCCTGATCACCCTCGTGCTGTTCCGCCGCTGGATCGACCAGCCGCTGGGTGAGATCGCCGACGCGGCGCGCCGCATCGGACGCGGAGAGCATGCGGCGGTGCCGGCGTACCCGATCGCCGAACTGGACGACGTGTCCACCGCCGTCGACTTCCTGCAGTCCTCGCTGTCGGCCGAGCGCGACCGCGCCGTGCGCGCCTACGAGGCGCTCGAGCAGAGCGCCGTCCTGGCGCTGCGTGTCCGGGCGGGGCTGGCCGGCGAGGGGGTGCTGGCACCGGCCGGCTGGTCGGTGTCGAGCGCGCTGCGGCCGGCCGAGGGAATCGTCGCCGGCGACTGCTTCGACCTCGGCCTCGTCGACCCGCGCACGTTGTACGTGGTGATGATCGACGTAACGGGCCACGGCGCCGTGGCCGCCCTCCTCGCACTGCAGGCCAAGGCACAGGTGCGGGCGGCGGTGAAGTCGGGTCTACCGCCGGGCCGGGCCATGGGGTGGTTGGCCCAGCAGCACGACGACGCCCGCGGCGACCTGCTCACGGCCTTCGTGGCCACCATCGACATCGAGACCGGCGCATGCCGCTACGCCAACGCCGGGCATCCCCCGGGGCTCGTCGTGACCGACGGCTCGTGCCTGGAACTGGAGCGCACGGGACCCCTGGTCGGCGCGTTCGACGACGCCACCTGGGGAACCGCGACCACCACCGTCCCGAACGGGGCGACGCTCGTGCTGCACACCGACGGCGTGACCGAGGCGTGCGGTGCCCAGCGCGCACGTTTCGGCGAGGACCGTTTGCGGGCATTGCTCCTGCGGACCTCCGGCGAATCGGCAGGCACGACGGTCGCAGCGATCGTGAACGGCGTCGACGCGTTCCGCGTGGGGGCCTTGACGGATGACGTGACGGTGGTGGCGCTCCGCCGGGCGCACGTGGGCGAGCGGGTGGCGACACCCGCCGACAGGGAGGCAACGGATGGGTAACGTGGACGACGTGCGGAACAGTGACGCGCTGCTCGAGGTGACGAGCACCGAGCGGGGCCTGCGGCTGCAGGGCGAGATCGATGCGTCGAGCTCGCCTCTGCTCAGCGAGCATCTCGACCCCCTGCCGGGCGCCGCCGACGAGGTGGTCCTCGACATGGCCGGGGTCACGTTCGTCGATTCGAGCGGGCTGCGCGTGCTCATCGACGCCCACCAGCGGGCGGCGCACGCCGGACGGACGCTGGTGCTGGACGAGCCGTCGACGGTGGTCCGCCGGCTGCTCGACATCAGCGGGCTCGAAGATCTTCTCGAGGTGCGCCCCCGTCAGGCGTGACGAGGGCGATCGACGTTCAGCGCCCCGCGCCCTCGACGCCCCGCTTGACGAGCACGACGCCGTCGGGCCCGAAGCGGTACTCGTCGACCACCGACCGCAGGATGTTCGTCGCCAGGTCGTCGGGCTCGACAGCGACGGGGCCGGACTCGGGAAGAAGCCGCGCCTCGAGCTCGCCGCCCACGAGGCGGAACGACGTGCGCACCCGCCCACCGCCGTCGCCGTCGGCCAACAGCGAGAACACCTCGTCGAGCCCGAGGCGGAGGTCGTCGATCTCGTCGACCGAGAAACCGGCATCGGCACCGAGGGCCGCGGCGATGACCCGCAGCGTGGCGGCGTAGCGCGCTTGGCTGGGAAGGATCACGTCGATCCGGTCATCGGAGTTTCGGGGGTCGGCGGCGGTCATCGCAGCGAACGCTATCGGTCGCAGCCCGGGCACGAGGTACACCGCCGACGCACGACACCACCGAGCAAGACCGTCACGCCGACACGGTGCCCCGCCAGCCCCCGCTGAAACCTCTCGGTCCCCGTCGACGACGGGGGTGGCCATCCGGGAAACCACCGACCCAGACGGGTGGTTTGGCGTCCCGTCGAACGGGTACCGAGCGGAACATGTCCGCGTTCAGAACGGCCTCGGCCCCCCTCCGCCGCCTTCCCCGACTGCCCAGGATGCTGGTCCGTCCCCTTCTCCTGGCCCTCCTGTGGGGGCGCCGACACACCTTCGCCCTCTGGGCACGAACCCTCGCGGGCGAGCTCCGACGATCCGGAGGCACCGACCTCGGGCGCCTGCGGGCACTGCTGACGGCGCTGGTCCGCATCACCCGGGACGCCCGACTGGCCAACGCGCCGGAGCTCCGGCGACTGACCATGCGGGGCGACGTGATCGACGTCGAAGCCGATGTCCACTGGGACCGCCGGTCCGTGCTCACCACGGTGCTGGGTGCGGTCGACGGCATCAACCTCGTGCGGTTCGCCGACGCCCCCGCGACCGCCACGCCGACCCCCGCCGGCATCGTGCTGGAGACCGTGGCATGAGCACCGACCTGCGCGCCGCTCCCGACGGCCCCCGAGCGGGCTCCCGCCCGTTGACGTTGGCGCTGGTCAACGACTACGAGATCATCGTCCTCGGCCTGGCCTCGATGCTGGCACCGTTCTCCGATCGTGTGCGTGTGGTCGAGATGCGCGCCGGCAGCGAGCCGGTGGAGCCCGCCGACGTGGCACTGTTCGACACCTTCGCCGGGCGCAGGCACGCCATCGCCCGTTCGGCCGAGATGGTGCGCGACGGCCTGGTGCGCCACGTCGTGCTGTTCACGTGGGATGCGTCGTCCGACTTCCTCCGCAGCGCGGAGGAGACGGGCGTGGCGGGCGTCGTGCTCAAGTCGCAGACCGCCGAAGGCCTCGTCGCCTCGCTGGAGCGCGTGTGCGCCGGCGAGCGTGTGGGTCTCTCGCTGGTACGCCGCGGCCGTGACGTCAACCCCTCGGACGAGCTGTCCGCGCGCGAACAGGAGGTCCTGGCGCTCCTGGCCCTCGGCCTCAGCAACGCCGAGATCGGGCGCGAGCTGTACCTCTCGGTGGACACGATCAAGACGTACGTCCGGCGTCTCTATCGCAAGTTGGGCGTGAAGAACCGCACGCAGGCCGCCCTCCACGCCGTGGCTCGCCGGGTACCGCCGCCGGCCCAACGCCAGCAGCTCGCCGACGAGGGCTGGAAGCACGAACGCGCCGATCGCCGGGCCCACGATCACCTCCAGGACGGGCCGTCCCGGGACGAGCCGCCCCAGGACGGTGCGCTCGGGGCCGAGTCGCTCCGAGACGGTCCCCACCGCGCCCACGACGACCTCGAACCCGATCTGCTCCAACTGGCGTAGCTCCGGCCGTCGGGTGTCCCCAACCGCTCGCCGCTAGCGTCGGCCACCGATGGCCCGCTACCCCACCGTGCTGCTCGACCTCGACCACACGCTGTTCGACTCGGACGAGTCCGAACGGCAGGCGTTCCGGCGGGCGCTGGCCGCCGAAGGGGTCGAGGAGCCCGAGCGGCACCTCGACGCCTACGTCCACATCAACACCGCGCTGTGGGCTTCGGTCGAGCGGGGAGAGCGCTCGGCCCTCGATGTGAAGGTGCGCCGGTTCGCGGAGCTGGTCGACGCATGCGCGGTCGACGCCGACCCGCAGCGTCTGGCCGACGAGTTCGTGGCGGGCCTCGGCGCCTGCGGCGAGCTGTATCCCGGCGCCGCCCACGCCCTCGACGCGCTCGCCGGTGCGGCCACGCTGGCGCTCGTGACGAACGGGCTCAGCGAGGTGCAGCGCTCCCGGATCGACCGGCTCGACATCGGGGCCTTCTTCGCCACCGTGCTCATCTCGGGCGAGGTCGGCGTGGCCAAGCCGTCGACGGCGTTCTTCGACCTGGCGTTCGAGCGGCTCGGCGGGCCCGACCGCGCCGGCGCACTCGTGGTGGGCGACAGCCTTTCGGCCGACATCGCCGGCGGCACCGCCTACGGCGTGGCGACGTGCTGGTACAACCCGCACGGTCGCCACGCCGGCTCGCACCCGATCGATCACGAGATCGCCCGCCTCGACGAGCTACCCGCCCTGGTCCGCGGCGAGCCGGCTTGACGGACGGAGGCCCGGTTCAGCCGTTCGTGCTGGGACGAACCTGCTTGAGCAGGCTGAGGAGGTCGTCGGCGTGCTCCTCCTCGACCGCCAGGATCGACTCGATCAGACGGCGGGTGGTGATGTCGGCATCACCGAGCCAACGGGCGATCTCACCGTAGCTGTCGATGGCGATGCGCTCGGCGATGAGGTCCTCGGTGATCATCCCCACGAGGTCGTCGCCGGTCACGTACTCGGCGTGGCTGCGGGCCATGAGCGTCGTCGGGTCGAAGTCGGGCTCGCCCTGGAGCTGAACGATGCGCGCCGCGATGCTGTCCGCGTGTCCCTGCTCCTCGCCGGCGTGCTCGAGGAACTCCTCCGCCACCGGTCCGGCGTTGATGCCCTGGGCCGTGTAGTAGTGGCGCTTGTAGCGCAGGACGCACACCAGCTCGGTGGCGAGCGCCTCGTTGAGCACCGCGATCACGCGTTCGCGATCGGCTCCGTACGCTTCGGTCACGGGGCCGAGCTCGATGTGCTGGCGCGCGTTGGCACGCAGGGTCATGACGTCGGTCAGATGGTCGTTCATGGCGACCGACCTACCCGGCTCGTCCACCCGTCAATCGTGATCGGCGCGCCGGCCGCGACGTGACGTGTGACGTGCGGGGGTCACCGGGGCGCCACGTGCCCCTGGGAGCCCATAGACGCGTCGTCGTGCGTGACCACGGCTCGCAGCAGACCGATCGCCTTGCCCAGCCCGCTGCCGGGCCCGTCCCAGTACTCGCCGCTCGTGACCTCGAACCGCAGGACGCGCAGCCGCTCGTCCTCAGGACCGTCGAACCACGCCTTGGCGACCGGGTTCCACAGACGGCGGCGCTCGGCCACGTCGGCGGTCACGGTGGCGCGGCCGCCGAGCGAGAGGTACGTGTTGCTGCCCTCGTCGGCCACGGTGGCGTGCACCCGGGCATCGCCTGCGGCGATCGCCTGCACCCAATCCGGCTCGCTGCTCACCAGGAAGGCCAACCGTCCGTCCGCCACCTCCACGCAGGTGACAGGACGCGACGTGTGCACGCCGTCGACCATCGTCATCACCATCACCACGGTGTGGTGGCCGCGGAAGAAGTCCTCGAGCCGTCGAGTTCTCTGTGCGTCGTCTGACGTGGTCATGGTGCTCCGTTCGTGGGGTCGCCACTCGCGTTCCCGACCGTCGGTCACCCGAAACCCGCACGGCTCCCCGCGCATCGGTTTGGGCAGAGTCACCCACGGGAAGGTTGCCGCCGCACCGAGGAGGGGTTATGAACAACCGCGACGGCGATGACGGCTGGACGATCGTCACCTTCACCTGGCCAGCCGGCAGCGAGTCCCGATGATGCGCGTGTGGCGCGGAGAGCCCGGCCCACTGGGCGCCACGTACGACGGCGTGGGCACGAACGTCGCCGTCTTCTCGGACACCGCCGAGGCCATGGAGCTCTGCCTCGTGGGTGCCGCCAACGAGCCCGAGCCCGACCCAGGGGACGAGGTGCGCGTCGAGCTCACCGAGCGCACCGGATCCGTCTGGCACGGGTACCTGCCCGACGTCACCGCCGGGCAGCGGTACGGGTTCCGGGCCCACGGACCGTTCGACCCCGCCAGCGGGCGGCGGACCAACCCGGCCAAGCTGCTCCTCGACCCGTACGCCCGGGCCATCGACCGCGATGTCATCTGGAACGAAGCGTTGTTCGACCATCGGTTCGCCGACCCGGACACCCGCAACGACGACGACAGCGCGCCCTACGTGCCGCGCAGTGTGGTGGTGAACCCGTACTTCGACTGGGGCGACGACCGCCTGCTGCGCACCCCGTGGAACGACACCATCATCTACGAGGCCCACGTTCGCGGCGCCACGATGCTCCACCCCGACGTCGAACCCGAGTTGCGCGGCACGTACGGCGGCATCGGCCACCCCGCGTTCGTCGATCACCTCACCCGGCTCGGCGTGTCGGCCGTGGAGCTGCTGCCCGTGCACCAGTTCGTGCACGACGCGCACCTCGCGGAACGCGGCCTGCGCAACTACTGGGGGTACAACTCGATCGGGTTCTTCGCACCCCACCACGGGTACAGCGGTCGCAGCCCCATGGGCCAGCAGGTGCAGGAGTTCCGCCAGATGGTCCGGTCCCTGCACGACGCCGGCATCGAGGTGATCCTCGACGTCGTCTACAACCACACGGCCGAAGGCAACCACCTCGGCCCCACGCTGTCGTTCAAGGGTCTCGACAACCCGGCGTACTACCGGCTCATGGCCGACGATCAACGCTTCTACATGGACTACACCGGCACGGGCAACACGCTCAACATGCGGAACCCGTTCTCCCTGCAGCTCGTGATGGACAGCCTGCGCTACTGGGTGACGGAGATGCACGTCGACGGGTTCCGGTTCGACCTGGCGGCCACGCTGGCCCGCTCGCTCCACGAAGTCGACCGCCTGTCGGCGTTCTTCGATCTGGTGCAGCAGGACCCGGTCATCAGTCAGGTGAAGCTGATCGCCGAGCCGTGGGACGTCGGCGAGGGCGGCTACCAGGTGGGCAACTTCCCGGCGCTGTGGGCCGAGTGGAACGGTCGCTATCGCGATTGCGTGCGCGACCACTGGGCGGGTGCCCCGCACGGTGTGGCGGAGATGGGGTACCGACTCACCGGGTCGAGTGACCTGTACGAATCGGCCGGTCGACGCCCGCACGCCAGCATCAACTTCGTGACGGCCCACGACGGGTTCACGCTGCGCGACCTCGTGTCGTACGACGAGCGGCACAACGAGCTCAACGGTGAGGACAACCGGGACGGTGAGCGCCACAACCGGTCGTGGAACGGCGGTGTCGAGGGCGCCACCGACGACAAGGGCGTGTTGCGCAACCGTGGCCAACGTCAACGCAGCGTGCTGGCCACGCTGTTGCTCTCGCAGGGCACGCCGATGCTGCTGGGAGGCGACGAGATCGGTCGGACGCAGGGAGGCAACAACAACGCCTACTGCCAGGACAACGAGACGTCGTGGTTCGACTGGTCCGCCATCGACGAGGACCTCCTCGCCTACACCCGGGCGCTGGTGGCGTTCCGGCGTGAGCACCGGGCGTTCCGTCGCCGTCGCTTCTTCCAGGGCAGTGCGTTGCACGGCGAGGAGGTCCAGGACGTCGCCTGGTTCAGCCCGGCGGGCACCGAGATGACCGACGACGAGTGGCGCGCCGCCCACGCCCGCGCGCTCGCCATGTTCGTGAGCGGGGAGACCGGCGAGGTCGACCGCCGTGGAGAGCCGATCGTCGACGACAGCTTCCTCGTCCTGCTGAACGGAGACCCCGAGACGTTGACGTTCACGCTCCCCGGGCCGACCTGGGGCGCTGGCTGGCGACCGATACCGTTCGAACCCGTCACGGCGACGTCCCCGTCGGACGGCTCGCCACCCGACGGGTCCGATCACGCCCCCGGCGACCGCATCCAGGTTCCCGCGCGCACGGTCCTGGTGCTGCGACGGTCGACGTGAGGCCCGTCACCGCCACCTACCGCCTCCAGCTGCGCCCGGGCTTCGACCTCGGCGACGCCTGCCTCGCCGTCGACTACCTCGCCGATCTCGGCGTCTCGCACCTGTACCTGTCGCCCGTGCTGACCGCCACTGCGGGGAGCCTGCACGGCTACGACGGCGTGGACCCCGAGCAGCTGTCGCCCGAGCTGGGGGGCGACGACGGGTTCGCCGCGCTGGCCGCCCGCGCTCACGAGCGGGGCCTGGGCATCGTGCTCGACATCGTGCCCCACCACCTGTCGACGGCCTCGAGGGCCAACCGCTGGTGGTGGGACGTGTTGACGTTCGGCCGGTCGGCGAGGTACGCCCCCTTCTTCGACGTCGACTGGCATGCGCCCGAGGAGCGGCGACGCGACACCCTGCTCCTGCCCGTGCTCGGCACCCACTACGGCCGAGCGCTCGAGGACGGCACGATCACGCTGGTACGAGATCCCGACGAGCTCGCGGTGCTCACCGTCCACGGCAGCCTCGAGCTGCCCCTCGCCCCGGCGTCGCTGGGTGCGCTCGTCGCCCGGGCGGCCGCCACGGTCGGCGATGCCTCGCTGGCGTTCGTGGGCCGGGCCCTCGTCCGGCTCGGCGACGACGCCGCGACGAGCCCCGAGGAGCGTTGGGCGGACGCCCGCACCGCCGTCCGCACCGCCGTCGATGCGTGTGCCCGGTCGGATGCGGCCGACCGGGCCGTCACCGAGCTCGTGGCCACCGTCAACGCCGACGTCGATCAGCTCGACGCGCTCGTCGACGAGCAGCACTACCGGCTGGCCCGCTGGACCGTGGCGCTCGACGAGCCCGGGTACCGCCGGTTCTTCGACGTCAACACGCTCGTCGCGCTCCGCACCGAGGACCCCGACGTGTTCGGGGCCACCCACGCCAAGGTGCTGGCCCTCGTCCGGGCCGATCTGGTCGACGGGCTTCGCGTCGACCACGTCGACGGCATGGCCGAGCCGTCCGTGTACACGACGCGGTTGCGGGAAGCGGCGCCCGACCGCTGGCTGGTGGTCGAGAAGATCCTGGCCCGCGACGAACAGCTCCGATCGTCGTGGCCCGTCGACGGCACCACCGGGTACGACTTCGCGGCGCTCACCACCCCGCTGCTGATCGATCCCCGCGGTGAGCTCGAGCTGACGGAGACGTACCAGCGGGTCACGGGCGACCTGCTCGGCTGGGAGGACCACGCCTCGCAGGCCAAGCGGGACGTGCTCGACACGATCCTGGCGGGCGACGTGGCGCGCCTCGCCGAGCTGTTCGTGCGGGTGTGCCAGCGGCGCCGCAACTGGCGTGACTTCACCCGCCGCGAGCTCCACCGCGCGCTCGTGGCGGTGATCGTCGCCATGCCCTGCTATCGCACGTACGGGTACGTCGACGGCGACGGGGGCCGCCACCTAGACGACGAGGACCGTCGTGTGCTGCGAGCCGCCGTCGACACGGCGCGCCGCGACGAGCCCGGACTCGACGTGGCCGTGTTCGACATCCTCCACGCCGTGCTCGGGTTCGTCGCCGGCGGTGCCGAGGAGACGCAGCTGGCGCTGCGGTTCCAGCAGCTCACCGGCCCGGCACGGGCGAAAGGCGAGGAGGACACCGCGCTCTACCGCGCCAACCGCCTGCTGGCCCTGAACGACGTCGGGCACGACCCCGGTCGGTTCTCGGCGGGTCCGGACGACTTCCACGAGTGGTGCCTGCGGATCGCATCCGACCGGCCGGCCACCCTGCTCGCCACCTCTACGCACGACACCAAGCGGTCCGAGGACGTGAGAGCCCGTCTCGCCGTGCTGTCGGAGATGCCGGCCCGTTGGGAGCGCTTCGTCGACGAACTGCTCGACGCATGGCCGGCCGCGACCCCGGGCGTGAGCGCACCGATCGACCCGGCGCTGGCCTGGTTCGCCGCGCAGACCGTGGTCGGCGCGTGGCCGATCGACCCGCCCCGCCTGCAGGGCGTGCTCGAGAAGTCGATGCGGGAGGCCAAGGTGGCGACGAGCTGGCTGCAACCCGACGACGGCTACGAGGCCGCCGTGCAGGCCTGGGGACAGGCGCTGCTGACCGACGAGGGCATGCGCCGTCTCGTCGCCGCCATGGCCGACGACCTGCGACCGCCGGGGCAGGCGAACAGCCTCGTGCTCACCGCGCTGCGGTGCACGGCGCCGGGCGTTCCCGACACGTACCAGGGATCCGAGCGATGGGATCTGAGCCTCGTGGATCCCGACAACCGTCGGCCGGTGGACCTCGCCGCGAACCGGACCTTGCTGGCCGCCTCGGCCCCGCACACCGCGGCCGCGTGCTGGGCGACGCCCGACGACGGCGCGCCGAAGCTCCGATGGCTCGCCGACCTCCTCGCGCTGCGACGACGCCGGCCTCGGTCGTTCGTCGGCGGGACGTACGAGCCACTGCCGACGGCGGGGCCCGAGCCCGCGGCCGCCGTGGCGTTCGCTCGGGGCGACGACGTCGTCGTCGTGGCGCCGCGCTGGTTCGTGTCCGGCCGCGCCGCCCACGTCACCACCACCGTGCGCGTACCGCGCGGCGCGTGGCGCGACCTGGCCACCGGCGCACTCGTCGACGGCGGCGGTCCGCGGTCCGTCGGCGATCTCACCTCCGCGTTCCCCGTGGCCGTGCTGGAGCGAGCGTGACGCGCGTGTGGGCACCGCGGGCGCGGCGGGTGGACGTGGTGGTCGGTGACGATCGGGTGGCGCTCGCGGGTCCCGACGCCGTGGGATGGTTCCGGGGCGATCCGCTGCCGCCGGGCACCGACTACGGCTTCTCCCTCGACGGCGGACCCGTGCGCGCCGACCCGCGATCACCCTGGCAGCCCCACGGGAGCGCCGGGCGGTCGCGCACGGTGGACCACGGATCGTTCCGGTGGGCCGACGACAGCTGGCACGGGTCGCCGTTGGCGGGTTCGGTGCTCTACGAGCTGCACGTCGGGACGTTCACCCCGGTCGGCACGTTCGACGCCGCCATCGCTCACCTCGACGAGCTGGCGGAGCTCGGCGTCACGACCATCGAGCTGATGCCCGTCGCCGAGTTCACCGGCCGGCGGGGCTGGGGGTACGACGGCGTCTTCTGGTACGCCCCGCACCACGCCTACGGCGGCCCCGACGGCATGAAGCGCTTCGTCGACGCCGCACACCGCCGCGGCCTCGCGGTGCTGCTCGACGTGGTCTACAACCACTTCGGACCGGCCGACTGCTACATCGACGAGTTCGGCCCGTACACCCACGACACCCACACCACGGCGTGGGGTCGGGCCATCAACCTCGACGGCCCCGACAGCGACGAGGTGCGGCGGTTCGTCCTCGACAGCGCGCACCAGTGGCTGCGGGACTACCACCTCGACGGCCTACGGCTCGACGCCACGGACACGCTGGTCGACGACCGCGCCCTGCCGATCCTCGAGGAGCTCGCCGACTCCGTGCGGAACCTGTCGGCGCACCTCCACCGCCCGCTCGTGCTCGTGGCCGAGAACGACCGCAACGACCCGCGGCTGACCGAGCCGACCGAGGCCGGCGGAAGCGGGCTCGACGGGCAGTGGAGCGACGACTTCCACCATGCCCTGCACGCGGTGCTCACCGGAGAACGGCACAGCTACTACGCCGACTTCGGCGATCCGGCCGACATCGCCACCGCCTTCAACTCCGTCCAGGTGTACGACGGCCGCCGGTCGCCGACGAAACGTCGCGGCCACGGGCGGCCCGTGCCGCCCGACGCCCGCCGCAACCGCTTCGTGGTGTGCAGCCAGAACCACGACCAGGTCGGCAACCGGGCCAGAGGCGAGCGACTGGTGCACGTCACCGACCCGGCGCGCGCCCGGCTGGCTGCGGCGCTCACCCTGACGCACCCGGGCACGCCCCTGCTCTTCCAGGGCGAGGAGTGGGGGGCCAGCACGCCCTTCCCCTACTTCGTCGACGTCGACGGCCAACTCGCCGACGACGTGCGGCGCGGTCGTCTCGCGGAGTTCGGAGCGTTCGGTTGGGACACCGACGAGATCCCGGACCCGACCCTCGAGTCGACGTTCCGATCGGCGGTGCTCGATCGCACCGAGCGGGGCCGGCCCGGCCACGCCGATCTGTGGGCCTGGTATCGCACGCTGCTCGCGCTCCGACGCGAAGAACCGGCGCTCACCGGTGGCTCGACGACCGCACGTCTCGACGGCGTGGTCCTCGTCGTGGAACGCGGCGGGTCCATCCGGGTCGCCGCCAACCTCACGGGCGAACGCACGTCGTTCGTCGGGCCCGCGGTGGCCGACGTGCTGGCAGCCAGCGAATGGTCCGAAGGACACCTCGGTCCGTGGGGAGTCGTGGTGTCCCGTTTCCCGGGCCGGTCACCCGGGTAGCCCGAACCGGGCGCTTGCGATGATCGGTGCAACACATGCGAACGAAGACGGGTCACCACTCCTTTCCGAGCGGGTCGTCGTGGTGAACGCGGAGATCGGGCACCGGTCGCAGCGGTACGCCGGTACGCCGTCGACGTTGCGTGCGGCTCGATCCGACGCCGTCTGCTGGCTGGCGGACCACGGTTCCTCGTGTGAGCTGCAGTCCGACGTGGCGCTGGTCGTGAGCGAGCTCTCGTCGAACGCCATCGAGGCGGGTGCCGGCGAGCCGTACGAGGTCGCACTCGATCTCGACCTCCTGGCCGTCGACGTAACCGTCGCCAGTTCGTGTGGCCCCGACGAGCTGCGTCCTCGGGCCATGTGGCGCCGCCCGGATCCTCGCTCTCCCCGCGGGCGTGGCCTCACGATCGTGTCGAGGCTGTCGACTCGCGTGACGGTCTCCGGTCCCGTCGACGGACGGCTCACCGTCACGGCGACGGTCGCCGATCCTCACCGTCTCTAGGTCTCGTCCCGGCCCACGACGCACCGCGGGACGGCCATCCGCGTCGTTCGACGTGACGCAGGCATCGCCCTGCGCTTCGGCAGGGCGTTGGGACCACGACGGTCACGGCGACCGCTCGGACTCCCTTGCCCTGGTCGAGGCCTGCCGGTTCGCCCGCTGGATGGCCTCCACCAGCTCGTCCTTCGTCATCCGCGTACGGCGCCGGATGCCCAGCCGGGACGCCACCTCCACCAGGTGTGCCTTCGGGGCGCGGGCGTTCACGCCCCCGGCCGTATCGGTCGGGTGCTGGCGTGCGTCCGCGCCACGCTTGGCATCCTGATCGTCGCTCGGGCCCGGCTCGTCCTTCGGTTCCCAGTGGTCGCCGACCTTCT
>JANPGL010000797.1:0-1617 GCA_031423915.1 Actinomycetes bacterium
CCACGTTGAACCTCGTCGGGGCCCCCACTCGCCTCGCCTCTTCCCCTGTCGTGCTGACGTGGGGACTGATCGGGCCGGGCAAGGGAATCGAGCACGGCATCACCGCCCTCGCTGCACTCAGCGACCTGGTGCCCCGAGCGACCTACCTGGTGGTCGGTGGCACCCACCCGAAGGTACTCGAGCGCGAAGGCGAGGCCTACCGGTCGCGGCTGATGTCCCTGGCCTATGCGTTGGGTGTTCGCGACCAGGTGGTGTTCTCCAACGAGTACCGGACGACGAGCGATCTGCAGGCGCTCGTGCGCGGGGCGGACATCGTGCTCCTCCCCTACGACTCGTCGGAGCAGGTCACATCGGGCGTCCTGGTCGAGGCCCAGGCGGCCGGGAAACCGGTGGTGGCCACCGCGTTCCCCCACGCCGTCGAAGCGCTGGCGGACGGGAGCGGTCTGGTCGTCCCCCGCGGCGACGCCGCCGCAATCGCCGGCGCCCTGCGATCCATCCTGCTCCACCCGCGACAGGCCGACGCCCTGCGCAGGGCCGCGAGAGACGCGGCGCTCGGCCTGGCCTGGCCGACCGTCGCGGGACGCTACGCCGAGCTCGCCCGGCAGCTCGTCGTGCGCCGGCTGGCCGCGTAGGGCGAGTCATGGCGGCAACGGCGACGTCACCGTACGCACACCTGCTGACGCTGACCGATGCCACCGGCGTGCTCGAGCACGCCGACGGCGCCATCGCCCGACGCGAGCACGGCTGCCTCGACGACAACGCCGGGCGCGGGCCGGCCGGCCACCTGAGCGTGGTGCCAGTGCAAGGCCGGACCGAGGCGCACTCGCCACCAGGGTTCGACCAGCAACCCGTGGAGGTCGTCTCGCTGGCCGAGGCAGCGGCGGTTGCGCACGCAACGACCGGCGATCCGCAGTGGCTCGGCCGGCTCGACGCATCGTTCGCTTGGTTCGGCGGCGCCAACGACGGCGGCGTCACGATGGTCGATGCCGCCACCGGTGGTGGCCTCGACGGGCTCACGCCGCAGGGACCCAACCGGAACCAGGGCGCCGAATCGACCCTGGCCTGGATGGCCACCTGGCAGCTCGCTCAGCGCCTGCTGCCCGCCCGCACGGGCGACAGCAGCAAGGTCTCGTCGAACACGGCGGCGTCGACATGACGGTCGGCCACGCCGTAGGTCAGGTAGAAGGTCCCGTTCGTCGCGGCGGTGAGCACCAAGGACGAACACAATGTCGTCGACATCACCGTCCCCCACGCCAGCTCGGGCTCGAGGAGCTCCAACTCAAGCATCTTGACCACGGCTCCGCTGATCGGGTCCAGCCAACGCAACGAGTGCGGTCTACACGCCGTCGGCACAGCACTCGTGGAAGCACAGCAGCAGACCCTCGTCGATGGCGCCCGAGGCCCGACGCCGAGAGCGCCGGGCCTCGGCTGATGTCGGTGCGCTCGTCAAGGTTGGCGACGTGGCCGTCCCTGAAGGTCCGCATCGGGATACCACGGGGCCTGGAGGTCGTCGAACGTGGTGACCTGCATGTTCGGGTGGAGCCGGTGGATGAGCGCCACCCGATCGTCCGCCATTTCGAAGCGTCCGGCGTGGCACCGGATGAGGTGGCCGCCGAT
>JANPGL010000798.1:0-5006 GCA_031423915.1 Actinomycetes bacterium
CCACCAGCGCGGCCGGTGACGTGTCGGCGGCCGCGTTGGTGAGCCGCACGAGCGCGACGTCGAGCAGCAGGCGCGGGTCGGGGGCGTGGCGCATCTCGACGAGCATCTCGCCCAGCACCTCCATGGCCCGCACGGTGGCGGCCGCTCCCAGGCGCCGGGCCTGGTCGGCGACCCGCACGGCCGCCTGGTCGGGCAGCGTGACGAGATCGGGCGCCATGAGCGACAGGAAGGCGTCGCGCAGTTGCGCCAGCAGGTGCTCGGTGAGCGTGCGGGCGTCGCGCCCGGCGTTGGATGCCGCCGCCACGGCCGTGAGGGCGCGGGCCGTGTCGGTGGCGATGAGGCCCTCGATCACGTCGTCGAGCGGCTGCAGGTCGGGGGCCACCCCGCCGGCGGCGATGACCTGTTCGAGGGCCGACAGCGTGTCTCGGGCCGAGCCGCCACCCTGGCGCACCACGGCCTCGATCGCGGCGTCCGACACCTCGAGCCCGGCGTCAGCGGCCACCCAGCGGATGTGGTCGCCGAGTGTGGCCGACGGCAGCAGGTGGAACTGGAGCTGCTGGGTGCGGCTGCGGATCGTCTCGGACACCTTCTGGGGGTCGGTGGTGGCGAGGACGAAAACGACGTGCGGCGGGGGTTCTTCCAGCGTCTTGAGCAGGGCGGCCTCGGCCGCCTTCGAGAGCATGTGGACTTCGTCGAGGATGTACACCTTGTGCCGACCGGGCGTGCCGAGCGCCGACTTCTCGATGAGGTCGCGCATGTTGTCGACGCCGTTGTTGCTGGCCGCGTCGAGCTCGTGGACGTCGTAGCTGGTGCCCGCCTCGACCGCTTTGCACGAGTCGCACTCGCAGCAGGGCTCACCGTCGACCGGGCGTTCGCAGTTCAGGACCTTGGCCAGGATGCGGGCGCTCGTGGTCTTCCCGGTGCCCCGGGGTCCCGAGAAGAGGTAGGCGTGGCCGACGCGGTCGTCGCGCACGGCGTTGCGGAGCGCCTTGACGACGTGCTCCTGCCCCCGCACCTCGGAGAACCGGCGGGGTCGGTAGCGACGGTAGAGCGACTGGTACGCCATCGGCTCCGACTGTAGCCAGGGGCTGTGACGGTCGCTCCGGGCTGTCGGCCGTGCCCGGACGCGTCACTCGGCGGTGTTCCCGCCGAGTGAGGTGACGACCAGGCGATCTGCGGCACACAGCCCGGACCGCTGAAGGCTGCTCCGTTCCCGGCCTGACCTGGTTCACGAGAGGACCGTTGCACAGGGCCCGGCCGCCACCTCACCCGGCGGGCGAAACCGCCGAGTGGCACCAGCCTAGCGGTCGGCTAGCCTGACCGCACCTGCGGACCCCGCCGGTCCCTTCGGGGTCCGAACGCGGCCTGCTGGAGGGATGCGAGAGCGGCCGAATCGGCACGCTTGGAAAGCGTGTGAAGGGCAACCTTCCGTGGGTTCGAATCCCACTCCCTCCGCCATGCCAACCGACGATGCCGCCTTCATGGCCCTCGCGCTCGACGAGGCGAGGGCCGCGTCGGCCCATGGGGACGTTCCTGTGGGCGCCGTCGTCGTGCGCGACGGCGAGGTCATCGCCAGCCGCCACAACGAGCGCGAGAAGCTCGGCGACCCCACTGCCCACGCCGAGGTCCTGGCGCTGCGCGACGCGGCCGCCGTGGTCGGCTCGTGGCGACTCGACGACTGCACGCTCTACGTGACGCTCGAGCCCTGCGTCATGTGCGCAGGCGCCCTGCTGAACGCCCGCATCGGCCGCCTCGTGTATGGCGCCGCCGACCTGAAGGGTGGCGCCACGGCCTCGCTCTACAACGTGTGCGCCGACCCCCGGCTGAACCACAACCCGCCGGTCACGCACAACGTCGGTGCGGCCGAGTCGGCCCAGCTCCTCACCGACTTCTTCGCTGCTCAGCGCTGACGCGGGCCGCGGTCGAGCCGGCGGCGCTCGTTTCGCGGAGCCGCAACCACCCGTCCGGTGGCTGCGGCTACCCAAAGAGACGCCGGCCGTCGGAAAGTCCGCCAACCCGTTGGCTCGGACCCGGCCGCCCCGATAGCGTTCCCGCCCGGAAGGGTGCCAGAGCGGCCGAATGGGACGGTCTCGAAAACCGTTGTCTCTGCAAAGGGACCGTGGGTTCAAATCCCACTCCTTCCGCCAGTGAGGCTTTCCGCAGCTAGACGAGCCACCGATGAGCCGTCTAGCTGGGGAAACGTCCGCGCGATGATGGCTGACGTGGAGAAGGTCCAGATCATCGTCGCCCACGAGGAGCGCGCGACGCTTCGCGTCGGCGACGTGTTCGTGAAGATCGACGCCGATCAGTCGCGCACCGATGTCGAGGTCGAGGCGATGGCGATGGTGCCGATCCCGACGCCCGAGATCCTGTGGCGCAAGCCGCCGGTGCTCGCGCTCGCCGCCCTTCCAGGCAGAGCGCTCGGCCACCTCGGCGAGCCTTCCACCGCGTCGCCGGCTGCGTGGGCCGCAGCGGGTGCCGCCGTGCGAATGCTGCACGACGCGCCGCGACCACCCTGGCCTGGACGGACCCTCGATGAGCTCGCATCACGCCTCGACGGTGAGTGCGCATGGCTCGTCGCCAATGGCGTCCTTCCCGCCGACGTCGTCACGCGCAATCGCCGACTCGCCGAGACGGCACTGCGGCCGTGGACACCGGTGTTCGTCCACGGCGACCTTCAGGTCGACCACGTCTTCGTCGACGATGACAAGGTCACCGGCGTCATCGACTGGTCCGAAGCCTCTCAGGGCGACGCGCTGTTCGACCTCGCCACCCTCACACTCGGACACGAGGAACACCTCGGCGACGTCGTCGCCGGCTACTGCACCGGGGTCGACCGCGACCTCATCCGAGCGTGGTGGTCGCTGCGATGCCTGTCCAACGTCCGCTGGCTCGCCCAGCACGGCTTCGGCCCACCCGATGACATGCCCGAGGTCGCCGTCTTGCGCCGGCCATAGGGCCGACCGAACCCCGCGCCCTCGGCACCACGCGGATCGGCAGGGACGCGGACCCGCTCCGAACCCGAGGGTCGGTGACGGTCGGCGATACCGTCGGATGATGGACCTGCATGACGGCACCCCGTTCTGGCCACGACGCGACGGATTGCTCACGGTTCATCCCGCCCTCGAGCGCGACGATCGGTGTGACGTGGTGGTGATCGGTGGGGGGATCACCGGGTCGCTGGTAGCTCTCGAGCTGACCCGTCGCGGTCACGATGTGGTGGTGATCGACCGCCGGGACGCGGGCGGCGGGAGCACCTCGGCCAGCACCTCGATGCTGCAGTACGAGATCGACGAGCTGCTCGTCGACCTGGATGCCGCCTATGGATGGGATGTCGCATCGACGGCGTACCGGGAGTGCGCCCGCGGCATCGACCTCGTCGAGCGGGCCACCCAGTCGATCGGTGTGAACTGCGGGTTCCGCCGCTCGCCGAGCGTGTTCATGGCTCTCAGGCGTCGCGATGTCGCCACCCTCCAGCGCGAACTCGAGGCTCGCCGTCGCGCCGGGTTCGATGCCGAGTGGCTGGACGCCGACGAGCTCCGTCGCCGCTGGGGTTTGACCGCCGTCGGGGCGATCGAGTCCGCCGCTGGCGCGTCGGTCGATCCGTACGCCCTGTGTCATCACGCGCTGGCGGCAGCCGGCAAGCGGGGCGCACGGGTGTACGACCGCACGGCGGCGGTCGGTTTCGAGTTCTCTCGACGGCGAGCCATCGTGCACACGGATCGTGGGACGAGAGTGAGCGCCGGGCACGTGGTGATGGCAACGGGGTACGAGGCCAAGCTCCTGCTCCCGGACTTGCCCTTCTCCCTCCACACCTCGTTCGCGCTGGTCACCGAACCGGTGCCCGGCCTCGATAGGGCCCTCCCCGACGGTCTGTTGTTCTGGGACTACGACGACCCCTATCTCTACGGACGTACCACCGACGATGGGCGGATCCTGGTCGGCGGCAGAGACGAGGACTACCGCGACCCGCTGCGGCGCCGACGGGCGCTCCCCGCGAAGACGAAGGCGCTGCACGCTGCCTTGCCGCGTCGGTTTCCCGATCTTCCGCCTACCGAGGTGGCGTTCTCGTGGTGCGGTACGTTCGCCGAGACACCCGACGGCCTCGCATACCTGGGCGGCCACTCCGCCTTTCCCCGCTGCTCGTTCGCCTTGGGCTTCGGGGGCAACGGCATCACGTACAGCGCCGTCGCAGCCGAGTACCTGGCCGACCGGGTGGAGGGCCGGCCGCCGAGCTTCGCTCAGCGCATCTTCGACTTGGAACGCCCGGTCATCCACCCGAGCTGACGGCCCATCGCTCCGATCCGCGTTCCGACGAGGTGCTCACCCTGGCCCGTTCGCGTGCGCGGCTCCGTCGATCGGCGTTTGACCCGGGTGGTCGAGGGGCATCGAACATCGACGTGCAGGTGCACTTCCTGACGTCCATACGTCGCGTCGACAGCGGCGAGGATGGACGTACGTATGTGGGCGTCGAGTACCGCAACGCGCACCTCGATGATCTCGACCTCCTCCTGTCCCTGCGTGCATCTGATCGAGTCGAGGCCGAGGACCCGCCGACTCCGGTCCCCTGAACGCCTCGTCGGTGCCGTGTCATGTCGAGCCAGGTGGCCTCGATCAAGGTGTTCGTCGTCGTCCTGGGCGTGTGGCCCTATCCTGAGCGGTCGGGAGCACCAGCGAGTGCGCCTCAGGTGTGGAGCTCCAGAGCGAAGGCGGTGGCGATGCCGTGGTGGCAGATTGGGGCAGCAGCGAACGCTCTGGTCGCGATCGCCTACTTCGCCATCGCCGGAACGATCGGTGTCAGCATCCGGCGGGGCGCGCAGTGGCGTTCGAACCCGCTGGCCGTCGCAACGGGCGCGATCTTCCTGACCTGCGCGCTCCATCACGGCGCCCATGCCGTCCACCTCTCGTGGCCCTCGGGCCACGGTGATCACGGGATGCGGATCGTCTACGGGAATCCCTGGCTGTCGGGGTTGGACGTGGTGACGGCGGCCGTAGGCGTCTGGTAC
>JANPGL010000799.1:0-2796 GCA_031423915.1 Actinomycetes bacterium
GAACGATGCCCCGCGCGCGGCTCTTCGCGCGCCTGTCGTCCCGCTGCGGCGCTTGTCGCTTCCGCTGATCGGCGGTCGGCACGCGGGGAACGTGAGGCGGCGGCGGTCGTGGTCTGCGCGTCGGTGCGACGCGGCCAGCTCGTCGCGTGGCCTGGCGCCCACGCCCCATCTTGACCTGGTTCCTGCGCTGGCGCATGCTCGGTTCGGGGCGCGCACATGGTGGACGCGCTGGCGTGTGAGGAGGGTCCGTGACAAAGCCGCATCAAGGAGATGTGGGCCTGTTGGACGACGAGGCTGCCAGACGCCTGCTGGCATCCACGGAGGTCGCGCACCTGGCTTACGTGTGGTCCGACGGCAGCCCGCGATGCACGCCGATCTGGTTCCATTGGAACGGGACCGAGATCGTCATGGCCAGCCCCGCCAACGCACCGAAGGCACACGCGGTCATCGACGGTTCGCCTGTGGCCGTGACCATCGACGGTGCCGCCTGGCCGTACGCGGTGCTGCTGATACGCGGGAGGGCCGCCGTTGACGAGGTTGCCGGTGTCGCTCCGGAGTACCGACTCGCGGCTGTCCGCTACTTCGGTGAATCGCAAGGCAACGGCTGGTGCGACGGGCTCCCTGCCGAGATCCGCATGACCCGTATCCAGGTTACGCCCGACTGGGTCGGCGTTCTAGACTTCGAAGGCATGCGGCGCCTACCGAGTGCGCTCGCCGGCTGAGGTCGCTGCCCGGCACCAGCTGGTAGGAGACGCCTGGTCGGGGTGCTGTGGTGCCGTCGTGCGAAGGGCTCTGATCTGGTCCGCGTCCGTCGGACTGGTTCTCGCCCGGTTGGCGTCACACAGACCAGCCGGTGAGTGCCGGCATCGTGCCCGGGCGAAAGGGACGCGCTCACGAACGCGAACCACCGGCCGGCCGCCGCACCAGTTCGCTCGTCCGCGCTCAACGGAAGCCCGCTCGGGATCGAGCCCTCTTGTGCAGGATGGACTTGATCCGGGGGCTAGGCCAGTCTTCGGGTTGGGGTCCTGGATGGTTCGCTCGTGATTCCGGCTGCCCGTCTCGTTGTAGCGGGGCGTGGCTCTGATTCGGCATGCGGCCTGGGCTTCAGGATGAGGGATGTGGCTGAAGAGAGGTCTGCGCCGGCTGTAAGAGGCATTGCCCTTCCTTGTCCGTGACAACCGTCGAGAAAGGACAACTGCCATGGGTGACGAAGTCGTGATCGGTCTCGATCCGCACAAGGCGTCGAACACGATCGCCGTGCTGGATCGCGACGAGACGTTGCTCACGCGACGTCGCTTCCCGCACAGCGATGACGGGCTGGTCGCGATGTTCAGCGCGGTGACCGTGTACCCGAAGCGGGGGTGTGGGCGGTCGAGGGCGCGAACGGGATCGGCCGGAACATCGCCCAGCGACTGGTCGCGTCGGGTGAGACCGTGATCGATGTTCCAGCGAAGCTGGCGACACGGGTCCGCGTGTACTCGACCGGGCACGGCACCAAGACCGACGACACTGACGCGGTGGCGATCGCGCGCGCAGCGATCCATAGTCGCCATCTCCGCCACGTGCAGGCCGATGACGTCACGGTCGCGTTGAAGCTGCTCTCGGATCGTCGCACCGAGCTCGTCCAGGCCCGCACCCAGGCGGTGTGCCGGTTGCATCGACTGTTGCGCGAGTTGATCACGGGCGGGGCTCGGCTCGAGTTGTCCGCGGAACACGCGTTTGACCTGCTCACCGCCCTGGAACTCGATGATGCTGCCGGACGCATGCGAGTCGAGATCGCATTGGAACACGTCGCTGACATCGCCCGACTGGATCTCGTCATTGATGAGACCACGCGTCGCATCACGACCGCGATCCGCACCTCGGGCACGACGCTCACCCGCGTCTACGGGATCGGGCCGATCAACGCGGCCGTGATCCTCGGTGAGGTCGGTGACATCTCCCGGTTCGCGAACCGTGACCGCTTCGCCAGCTACGCCGGGACCGCGCCGATCGCCGTGTCCTCAGGGGACCACAACCGGCATCGGCTCTCACGATCGGGGAACCGCCGGCTGAACCACGCGATCCACATCGCCGCGGTCACCCAGGTCCGCAACAACACCCCCGGGCGTGACTACTACCGACGCAAGATCGCCGAGGGCAAGAACCGGCTCGAAGCCCTCCGCTGCTTGAAACGACAGATCACCGACGCCATCTGGCGCCAGCTCCAACTCGACCGTGAACACGACCAGACCCAAGACCACACGTGGCCCCGCTGGCCCTCCACACGACAGGGCAACCCCACCTACCGATCACCCGAGACCCCTCGCGTCAACGGCCAACGAATGCGGCCACGCGCCACGGTCTAACCTCGACACGGGCCCGGGGTGTGGCCACACCGAAGCATCAGCACCGAGGCGCAAGCTGATCACGCGGCCGGCCAACAGCCAACCAGACGTCCTCCACTGCCCACCCCGAGCCCACCCTCTTGACAGAGAGGAGCCGAAGCGCGCTTGGCGGCTGCTCGGGATCAGCGCGCAGTTGCGCTTGCGGTACCGGGCGCTGCGTGGCGCCGGGTGATCGTTGGGGTGAGCGGTCAGTCCCGCGCTCGGACTTGAGTCGCCAGCGGCCTCGACTTCGAACGAACCCTCACCGTTCTCCGACGCGCGCTCCACACGTGCCTCGACCAACCCAAGAATACGGACGACACAGATCTAACGGTCGTCCCCGCCGGGCCCATGGACTGTCGGTCAGGTCCCCACTCCGGCCGTGAGCCTGTTTGGAGCGGCATGCGATGCGGAACCGTCAGGGCTACAA